>JACRGF010000006.1 GCA_016212395.1 Microcaldota archaeon | reverse complement strand
CATGGGAACTCTCAGAAACCAGAAAGGAGCAGGAATCTACGAAGTGCTTGCATCAATGGTTGCGACTTGGAACTTGCAGGGAATCAACCCGCAGGTTGCGTTAATTGCTGCAATGCGAGGGAGCAGCTAAACACTTACCAAAAACCTAAGCGAAACAAATCAAAACCCAGTCAAAACCACTCGAAACAAGCATTATCCGCCGTTCAGTAGTTTCTGCGTCGGAGTCCACACTGTAATTAATATTTGTCCGCTCGTTGAATTGATTTGCTGCCTCGATGAAGTTATGAACTCGAGTTGTTCGAGTTGCGCGAGAGCAGCAAACACTAGCAGAAGCTTGTCTTCGTCAGACGCACCATTCAAATTGATGCTTTGCGCGACTTTTTGCTCTACGAAATCAGAACGCACGGGCTGCCGGTTTGCATTGAAGTACGCTTTCACAGCGTCATGAACATTCCATGCGTGCTTGCTCAAATGCGGGTTCAAGCAATACACGCCATCCTGGAAGCGAACAAACCCACGAGCTATAAAACCATTTAAAGATTCAGTCGCTTGTTCTAAAACCACGCTTCTTTTGTCTGGAGGAATGCCGTCAAACTGTGATTTTACTTCCTCCCATTTCTTGTCTCCTAAAACCAACAATTTCAAAACAAACCGCGTAACGTCTTGCTGAGTGTAAGGGCTGCGGGGCGGCTGGCGCAACTTGAACGGGCGGGATGTGTAAGCAACTTCATAACAATCCTCAAACATCCTTATTTTTCCTTCTTCTTTTAATTCCCTGTCCGCTCTCGCTATCAAAACGAGGAGTTTGCCTTTGAAAAAATCAAACAAGTGGGCTTCAGTAGTTTCACGAACGCAGGAAAGCGCTTCAAGTATCGCGTCCTGCATGTTCTGAAGATTTACAGGAGAAGCAAACGGATCAACTTCAGCCAATCGCTTTCCAACTGTTTGAACTGTAGCATAACTTGGCACGGCGTCCTTTCTGAGAACTAAAACTCGTTTGCTTTCAACAAGCGATTGCATTGCTTTTGCCACGAGAGTTTTTAGTTCGCGCGTTGAAGACTCGATTATTTCAGCGCGAGTTACACCTGTATAATTAGAAGCCAAGCCGTAAATGTAGGTTTTCAAAAAATCTTTAGTGACTACGCCTAATGGGAACTTCAGTGCAGGCAACTGTCTTTGCCCCCTTTGATAACCTCGCATTGACGCCATAACTTTGAACACCCGTAAACGAGAATTAGCATGAATATATGCAAAAACTCGTATTTATACCCAGCAGGTTATTACGCGGACAATTTTTCGCCTCTCTTGCATTCTTCGTCGTAACGCGCGCGAATGCATTGCTGGAGCGCCAACAAGAGAGCGATTTTCACTCTCGCGTCTTCCTCCTTTTGAAGCCTTGCTTGAAGCGCTTCAACAGCGCTGCCGCCTGCTTTTTTTCCAAGCAAAAACGCTGAAGCAAAACGAACAAAATTGCACTCGTCGTTCAAAGAGTAAATCAACGGCACGCTTCCTTTCTCCTTCAAAAACTCGAGCACGAGGTAAAACGCTTCAGTGCTGACGCGCGAGTCGTTGTCTTTAAGCGATTTCAATAGGAACGGGAACGCTTCAGCTTTCCCGGACAAAAACAATCCATTCAACCCGCTCACGCGCGTGAACCAATGCTTGTCCTTCAGCCTCTCCGCAAACACTTCAGTTTTTTCAAACAACTTTTCAAAACGCCTTTTCTCCAAATCAAACAATTGCGCTCCACCGTTTCCAGCACGGTTGAACACGCGAGCGCGGGCAGTTGCAAAACCGCTCACAAAGAGAAAGAGAAGCGCCCAGCGCTTAAAAACGAAAATAATAGGGGAATATATAAGTATTCATACAAAAAAAAAGAAAGCACGAGACAAGACGACTGCAAAAACAATTCAAAACCGAAACCCAGAACTGCGAAACTCAAAACAATTTTACAGCCCCGTCGTCTAGTGGCCAAGGATAGTGGGCTTTGGGCCCGCCCTTTTTCTTTTCTCGCTGAAAAGAAAAGAAAAAGCGCAGGGTGCGGAAAAAGAAAAGAAAAAAGAACCGCACCTCACGGGAAGGAAACCCATTGACAGCGGTTCGAAAAACCTTCAGGACTCAAAACTGGGAACTGGAGACTCGCAAATCCGCTCGGGGCTATAATAGTCTTTAGTTTAGAGTCTTCAGTTTTGCGTGCGTGCTTTTGGCTGGTTTTGCTTTAATCTGTTGCAAAGTTGGCTATCCATGGTTTTGAAACTTTTTCCACTTCGTTCGTTTCAGCGTTCACTTGCACTCTCGCTTGCGTTGTCGTTGGGAGCACTCCAAGGATTTTCACGTTTTTCTTTCCGGTAATCGTATAAGCAGGCTTGCTGTTTTTAGTTGATAATTCAACGCTTTCCACGCTAATGCCTTCTTTTTCTTTCGCTTTTGCAACTGCAGAATGCGGGCTTGCTTTCACTTGCTTTCCGTTCACGTAGAGGTTGCCGGAATCTATTTTCAGCGTTTCGTTAGTTTCAGCAGTCTGGTTGCTTGATTCTATTGTTGCTTTTCCTTTCTCTTTGTTCACGAGAATGATGACTGCCTGCGTTCCTTCTGTTCCGAAATTCACTTGCCCGTTCACTTGAGTGAACACTACTTGCGCGTTGTTCACTGAAACTGTTCCGCTAACGCCGCCAGTTGCAGCACCGGGGTTTACGTTTACGACGTCAACGCTTCCCACGTGCACACTGCATTCCTTCTCTGAAGGGTTTTGCTCGCAGAAACTGCTGATTGCTTTAAGCAAGTCCACTGAAAGCACGAACTCGTTCGTCGAACTGTTGAGAATATCGACTTTCCGCAAGCCTTCATGCCACGCGAACAACAACGGAAAGTCTATTTCGTTGTAGTAAACGCTTTCTTCACCAAATTGTATTCTCGGGTCAGCCATTCCGAAAGACTGCATGAGAGTTCCGTCTTCAGCAATCAATTCGACTGTAAAGTCTCTTGCCTGCAACCCGACGTTAGGATGGCTTGAAACAACTTGAGAACTCAACTCAGTCATCACTCCGTCACGCAAATTCAATTTAACCAAAAATCCTTTAGTGTCTCCGACAGGCCAGTTGTCGTACGCCCAGTTCACGTGCCTTGCTTCAGCCTCCCAAAACTGGTAGTTAGAGTTTGGTGCGACAGTGGGGCATCCGTTTCCACCGCACGCAATCATGTAAGAATTCGTCGGAGCATCAGGATCGTACCTCCAATAGTTTTTCTGGCACGTTACTTGCCCGAGCGCGTTCACGTCTTGAATCTGCCTGCAGTTTCCCAAGTTCCAGCCAGGCTCGCCTGCAGCGTCGTTCTGGCAGTTTGCAAGGCTGCTCCAAATGTTTGGAGCGTCAGCCTGCTGTCCGTAAGCAGTGTTCCCGCAGTACTCGTCCCTCAGCCCGTAAATTCCATGGCCACTCTCGTGAATAATCAAGTCGCCCATGTTTGCTTGAGCGGAAAAATGGCTTGGGGGGTACAATACGTTCGTGCATGCAGTCCACGTTACAGTCATTATTGCGCCAGTGTCTGCGAACGGCGCGTCAGCCCAAAAGTTTGCTGGAAGCGTTCCAGCGCAAGGAGGAGGCATTTGCCCGAACCCTCCGTTGTAATAATAAAAGTTGAACAAGTTCTTGTAGTTCGCAGGAATCGGGTCTACACTGCGCTCGTCCATCGTCAAGTAATAATAGCGGATTGCATTGATGACGCGAGTTTGGTAAACGTTCATCGTAGCATTGAGTTCAGTGCCTGGAACGAACACTACGTCGATTAGATTGTCATTAGTGTTTGGATCACCTCGAATGCGGATTGGAGTCACTTGGTTTCCGCACCATGTGCACGCAACGCACGCTTGGCAACTTCCGCCGCAGTCCACTCCTGTTTCAGAGCCTGCTTGCTGCACGTCGTCGCAATCGCACGCGTCGCCTTCATCGTCATTATCTACATTCGCTTGGTTTGCGTTGACATTATTAGGGCAATTGTCGCACGCGTTTCCAAGCCCGTCATTGTCATTGTCATTCTGGTTTGCGTTCTTCGCATTCTTGCAGTTGTCGCAAGCGTCGCCGACATCATCTCCATCAGAGTCTATCTGCAAGTCGTTGAAAGTAAACTGGCAGTTGTCGCACACGTCGCCCACTTCGTCGCCATCGTAATCCTGTTGCAATGCATTTTTTTCTTCCCAGCAGTTGTCGCAAAAATTCGCAATCCCGTCCTTGTCCTTGTCAGGGCCTTTCACTAGAGGCGAGTCATCGTCAGAATCAACGCACCCGTCGTTGTCGTCGTCATCATCGCACACGTTGCCTTTCCCGTCATTGTCAGTGTCAAGCTGGTTCGCGTTCACAGCCAGAAGGCAGTTGTCGTTATTGTCTGCAACGCCGTCGTTGTCGTCATCATCATCTTTGCAATCAAACGTTCCGTCCTTATCTGAATCGATTTCTTCATTGCACGCTCCGTTCGCGCAACCGCACGTGCACGCGTGGCTTTCCAAAACAGTTTTCCCGCCTTCAATTGGAGTAGCAGGGTGGATGACGCAGTAAGCTTCTTCCAGCTTCCATTTTTTGCCTTCACTCAAGCTTCCTGACGCGAGGTAGTAGAGAAAATCGCTGCTGCCAGCAACGTCAACGCACTCGTTTTCGTCAACGTCGCATGAGTACTCCCACACTGATTTTCCGTCGTAAGAGCAAACGTCTTCGAACGGAGTTTCATAATCGAGCGTGGACGCTATTTTGAATCCTCCAGGGTATTCTTTCGGGTTTGCAGGCATTATTTCTTCTCCCCAAATAAAGTAGCCGACTGCGCCTTGCTCGAAATAATTGCTTCCATCCGAGTCAATCTTGCACGCTGGACATCCGTTCTCGTCCACTTTAATGCCGTCGGGAGTCTGCTGGCACTTGTCCTGCAAGTCTTTCACGCCGTCTTCGTCAGAATCTAGTTCAGCGTATTCTTCAAGCACGCTCAAAATAACGCTGTTCTTGTTGTTAGACTCTGCTTTTTCATTAAAATCGTTCTTGCTGTCCGCAAAAACTTCAATCTTGTAAACACCTGGCTTTTCCGGAGTAAACTCAAACTTTGCTTTCCTCTTTTCCCTGTTGCTGAAGTTAGCCATCCGTTCGTCCTTGAACGGCGTCGAGTTAATGAACCACTGCACTGAAAACTCGCGAACCGCTTTGGCATTTTCCATTTCTTCTATATCCGCAAAAACCTCTATTTTCTCTCCCAAGCGATACTTTTGTTTTTTTGCAGAAACGTTTTTCACTTCAAAATCAGGCTGCGCCCCGCCCATTCCGGTTTCTTCAGCGCAAACAGTTTCGTTTTCAACGCACTCGAACTCGCACGCAAGACGATTGCCGTAAACGCACTCGTTCAAGCGCGCGCTGTAATTCCCTTTCGAATAGAAAAACCCGTCAGCACAGTAATCCAAGCACGCTCTTGAAACAGAAGCATTAGAAGAAGTTGCTGAAACTGCACGAGAAGCATTGGAAGAAATTGTTTCGTTTGATGAAACGATTATTGCGCGTGAAGCGTTAGAGGAAGTTGTTGAAGCGTTCGAAGCAATCGTGCGTGAAGCGTTTGAAGTTGCATTTGCACGAGAAGCATTTGTTGCTGTTGCGTTTGACGTGACGGTTGTTGAACGAGAAGCGTTTGAAGTTGTTGTTTCATTTATTGTAATAGTTCTGCTTGCAGGCGCGCAGTCTGTTCCTTGAGCGTTGCAACCGTAATCGCACGCGATCGTAACAGCGTAAGCGCATTTTCCTGTTGCAGTGTTGAAGCTTCCCCTGCCGTAATAGTTTTTGTTTGCACAGTAAGCTGAACAGTCAGTTGGAGTTGCTGAAGCTGTTGAAGCGCATGTAGTTCCTCCAGCATTGCAACCGTAAGCACAAACAGTGCGGGAAGAATAAACGCATTCGTTCGAGTCTGAATTGAACGTTCCGCGCGAGTAAAGCGCGTTGTCAGCGCAGTAGTTGGGGCACGAGCGCGTGGAAGTTGTTGAACCCGACGTTGTCGCTCCGGTTCCAGTTGTTGACGTTGTCCTGCTTGAATCAGTTGAACGAGATGTTGAAGAATTAGTTTCAGTTGAAACAGTCGTTGTCCTGCTCGAATCAGCAGTTGAACCAGACGCTGTTCCTTCTGTTTCAGTTGTTTCTCTTGAATCAGTGGTTGTTGAAGTTGTCGTGCGCGTGCTTTCACTTCCCGTTGTTCCTTGAGCGCACGCTGTTCCACTCTCGTCGCACCCGTTGCTGCAGTGGGTTGCTGACGCGTAAGAACAGGCGCCTGTTTCAGAGTTGTAGCTTCCGCTCGCGTAGCTCACGCTGCCCGCGCAGTAGTCGTCGCATGAAGGCAGGGAAATTGAAAAAAACTGTCCTGCGACAGCCAAACTCGAAACCAGGCAGACAAGAAAAAAGAGAGAAAAGTTTTTTTCACTCATAAGAAAAAATTGGAGAAAAAGAGTTAAGTGCTTATTGTTTGCTGCACGTCAATGAAGATTGCGAACGTTTTTAATGAGTCTATCCGCAAGGATATGCATGGCTGGAAACATTTTTGAGTGCGCGAGGGCTGGGGACAATGAAGGCGTCAGGCAAGCAATTGCTGAAGGAGCGGACGTTAACGCGAAAGACGCGGAAGGCAAGACTGCGCTCATGCATGCTGTAATCGGAAAGCATGCGACTATAGTTCGAATTCTGCTTGGCCACAAGGCGAGCGTGAACGCAGTGGATAACAAGGGTAAAACAGCGAGGGATTATGCAAGCGGTGGAAATGCAAATATCATTGGAATGCTTAAAAAAGCAGGCAATCCAACGAGCAGTGGCATCGCATCCCTGCAATTGCGGACTGCAAGCGGAAAAGCTTCAGACGGAGCACGCCAGAAATTGAAAGGATTAGACCAAGCGCTTAGAAAAAAGCGGGCAGTTTAATAAGAATAGTGCAAGGCAGGAAAACGTTGAAGTTTCTAGCTGAATTTGTCTTTCACGTTATTGTTTTTCTTTTTCAGCTGTTTTTTTCTTTCTATCGTTTTCTTTGCCTTCTGTTTTTTTTCAAGTTTACTTTTTTTCTTTTTCTTCTGTTTTTCCTGCTTCGTATTCTTCTATTACGCTGACTTTTTTTACGTCTGGGAGGAATGCGAGCACTGCTGTTACGAAGCCTGCTTTGTTCATTAGGAATTCAGAGTCTTTCTTCACTGAAGGCGCGAATTTTGCTTCGAGCACTTCTTTCGAAAGTTTTACTTCGCCGTTCAAGCTCGAGTTTTCAAGCAATGCTTTTGCTTTCGCTTCTGTTCCTTCTATTTTCTCGGTTATTTTGAACGTGTAAGAGACTGCGTCGCCTGCGAGCGCGTGGTTCAAGTCAACCATTACTCGTCCTCCGCTCACGCTTTTCACTGTCGCCGGTGCGTTGTCCAAGTTCAGCACCATGCCTGGGTAGGGCTGGATGTCTTGCTTTTTGAATTCCGAAATGGGAATTACGCGCACGAGTGCAGGGTCCCGCACTCCGAACGCTTTCTCTGGAGGAATTTCAACAGTCTGTTGCTCGCCTACTTTCGCGTTTTGCAGAGCCTCGTCCAAGCCGGGAATGACAGTCTGCTTTCCGAGAATGATTACTGCAGGCCCGTACTTCATGTGTTCGCTGTAAATGCCTGCTTCTTTCGCAGTCTTTTCGCTGGTGCAGTCGAATATTCTTCCGTCTGCAACTCTTTTTCCAGTGTATTCTGCTTTGACGAAGTCTCCGCTTTCAGCCATGCTAAAAACCCCCTATTGCTATTCTGAAAAAACTGTTTCAATTAAAAAACTTGCCCCTCAAAAAGAGCAGGTATGCAGAATTATTTTACGAAAGAAAACATAATAAAGGTAATAGTCGTTGGAGTCGTGCTCGTGTTCATGCTCGAGGTTTTCGCGTTCAGGCCCCAGTCTCTTCCTAGCTCGCAAGGGCAGGATGCAGGAGTGCAGCAGGCAGTGCAGGAGGTAGTGTTGGGGACTGCGTTCGTGAACGCAAGCGTTTCTTCTTTCTCGCGGGAACTCGTAGTTGCAGGTTCTACTCCTGAGTTTGAAGAAAAACTTGGCGAGTTGAAAACGCAGGGGAAAGTATTGTACGTTTCAAAACTGTCCGAGAACATGACTTCGTTGAACTTGGCTTCAAGCGAAACTGCAAACAGCATTGCTAGAGAAATAAGCGAGACGGGAGTGCGTTTTGTTGCTACTGCAACGCTTTCTTTTCCTACAACAGTAGAGTTTGACACTGCAAGCGGAAAGCGCATTGCTTCAACGTATGGATACACTACGCTCGTGCTCGACCCTCGATTGGACGTTGGCGCGAACGTCACGCTGAAGCTGGTTGCAAGCATTCAAGGCAGTGAAGTGACGCAGTACAACCCGCAGCTTATTCCGGACGAAAAGCCTGCCACGCTCGCAGTGAAAGTCAAAAAACTCGGCTCGGATTACAAGGCGAGCTTGCTGTTCTCGTGGGAAGAACGCAATTTTGACGAAACGCAGTTGAGCAAAACTCTTTCCCAAGCAAAAAAACTCAAGTATACTGTTGAAAGAATTCCTTTAGTTGTTTTGAGCGAACAGCCTTCAAACGAGTCTGCTGAACTCTTGAAAAACTTGTCTTACGTCGAGAAAATGGACGGGCAGTTTGTAGTAGTTGAAAAAAACTTTACTGAATCTGCATTGCTCACGCGAGACGTGAAAACGATTTTGGGTGAAAACGCTTCGGTTGAATTTTCTCCTTCGCGCTTGAACTTGACGTTCTCTTTCTCCTCGAATGAATCCGCAGCTTCAGCGTATTTGGATGAACGGCTTTCTCCAATGCAAGAAATTGTTTTCAGAAGCGCAACACTCGAGTTGCCTGGAGTTGTTGAAATAGACGGAGTGAATTATACGGTTTCAACAAGGCAAATGAACGGGTTCGTGCTTGAACAAGCTATTGAGGAAAGCGACGTGGCGATAGAAGCGAACGCGAGGATAGTCGCTAACGTAGTTTGGGAAGCAAGGCAGAAAGTATAACGCGCATAGCCAGGAATGTGAATAGTTTTTATACTCGTTTTGCAGTAAAATAAGAGTAATGAGCAACTTAGCGCAAGGCCCAAGCCACAGGTACAGAGTCTTAGAGCGAATTTTGAGAAGAAGGGAAGTTGCTTGCACTTCAAAAGAGTGTGTTAACGTTAAAACCTTGTTTAGACACCTCGTGCCGCAAATAGACGTCATGGCACACAATAAGGCAGACGTACGGGACCCTGGGCACATTAAAAAAGTGATTAAAAATTATTGCGGGCGGTGCGATGACAGTAGTGGTGTAGAGCGTGAAACGCGCGTTGTTTTAAGGGAACTGCGCGAGGCTGGAAGGTATTTCGACGATCTTCCTCCATTAATCAAGGCAACTGGCAGTGGGAATTGTGGGGAGTGTGGAGTGCTTGAAGTTTTTGGCGGGCACGTTGCACTCAGGCTTCCGAGTGTTGTCACTCGCGCTGACTTGGACCCGAGGTTCGTCGTGCCTGAACAAACTATGGACGCATTGAGAGAACTGGCAGGCGAAGTAAGAAACTGGTGTGAACGCGAATGCGGAGAATCTCCGGAAAGAGTGGCACGCGTTCAAAAAGCACTCGTTGATTACATTCACAAGTTGAGAATACCTGCGTTAGTCGCTGAAACAGCCAGGCGAGTGGTGGAAAGAGCAACGCGCGGGTTATTGCTTGTTGAAGAACGCGATGAAGCATTAGAACGAGCTTTGCACAGCCCAGTTTTCGAGAGAGCAATGGAATTAGCGCGCGGTGAGGCGGGAATAAAACTGCTTCTCGCGCACGAGTTGAGGATGGACTTGCGCGTGCTCGCAGTGTTCGAGTTGAACGTGTTTACAAGAGAGGTGAACGCTTGCGATGAAGGTAAATGGAAATCATTGAGCATAGTTGAAATTAAAGCTGTTGCTGAAAAACTGCTTGCACTCGCGAACGTTGATAACGCCAGGCTATTAAAAGAACGAGTCGAGTTGCTGGAGTTGGCTGCAACTTTGAACAGCACGAGCGCGTCTGTTCAAACTTGGGAGAAAGTGGAAGCGTTCGAAAAACTCATGGCAAAATCACGCAAGGCAGGCGGGCAGGTTCTCGAAGTTCTTTCGAAAATAAAGCCTGAAGAAATGAGCGGTGGTGAACAGTGGATGCTCGAGCACTTGAGTTGAAAAAAGAATAGTTAATAAAGTTTTATTGAGGGTATTAAGCAGTTGAGGAGTGTTGGCATGTTTTTATTTCAGGTTCTTGCTGCAGCGCCGAGGGTTTTGGAGGGCAACGGCTGGAAGGCGCAAATTGATTTTGCTAAAAAAACGGTTGAGCTTGAGCTGGCGTATTCCAAAGATGGCGGAATGCAGACAGTCAGGATTAACGCGAGCAGTTTCATAAGCAATCCACAAGCATACATGTCTGCAGAGTGGCTTCTTTCAGGAGGACGAAATGTACCCATATGGGATAAAGGGCAGATGAGGAGGTTGCTGGGCAACCCGTGGCTTGTCTGCACGTCTGTTGAAGCGCTTGCAGAGAAAATGTACGCGCTTGCTGCCGGCGGGGCTTATGAAGAGTGGAAGAAAATAGGCGTTGAAGAAGCTAAGGCTGATTTTAAGGGAATCTCTTCGTTCGGAGGGCAAGCTGGGAGATACGGCATCGTTGCTCGCGCGAGGCGTGAGGAAGCGCATGAAAAAAGTGGAAAGGCGGATAACCTGCGCATTTGGGAAAATGACGCGCGTGCAGCAGGAGACGTTGCGGGCAGCGCCAAGTTTGGCGAGGAAGCTGCTGGACTGGAAAAACAGGCGGTTGAATTAGGAAAAGAAGCTGTCTCGCTGGAACGAGCAGCTTTTAGAGCGTTCGAGGGAACGGACGCATCGCGGGTTTTGAGGGAAGCGTTGGCTGGAGTTGCGCACATGGTGGTGGAGGAAGGAGTGCGGAACGGCGAGTTGCGCGAGGTTCAAGTAGGCGGACGGGCTTTCTTCTTGCATAAAGATGTGAAAGCAGAGCTTAGGACTGGAAAGCCTGACGAGTTGCCTGAACAAGAGTATTTGCGCCTTCGCTTGGAGCAAGGCTTGCCTGCGAGCTTGAGTGCTGAAGAACGGAGAGAGGTTGCAGGCGCGCTTGCTCTCGAACTTGCTGGGAACAGGGAAGTCGCGCAAATGCAACCCTTGGCAGACAAGCCGGCTGAAGCACCGAAAGTTGAAGTTAAGAAAACGATCAACGTTGAAATGTTTGGAAAAACGTATGCGCTTGACTTGGAAGAAGTTGCCGAGAAAGTCAGGAGCGAGCGAATAGAACAAGCTGAAAAAGGCAACGCTGGAACATTTGGTTATCGCGAGGCTGCAGAGTATTACTTTAAGAAATTGAATTTGAGTGAAGGCGTTGACCCTGGCTTGCATGATACAGTAATACGATTGCTTGAAGCGCGCATAGCAACGAGTCTACGCGAACACGGTACTGTGAAAAAAGGTAGAAAAGAATTTGGCATTCCCAAGGGGCTGCGGGAAAACTACGAGAAGTGGATTGACGAAGCAACAGTGTTGCTCGTTGATATCAGCAGGTTTAAATAATGGTATTGCACAAAAATATTTACTGAAAATTGGTGGTCTGATTATTCCAGAAAAACTTGCATAGGATGCGTTGCGCTTTTTCTCTAGCTTTTGAAGGATTTACGGAATTTGGTTTTAATGGGGGGTTAGCGCGAGCGGAGAGAGTTTTCACGTTTTCGCTTTCAGGTTTATGTTTTCGAGGGTGGTTAGCGTGAGTGATAAAGTTTTCTTTTTGGACACGACGTTGCGTGACGGCGAGCAGACGCCTGGCTTGACGCTTACTATAGACAAGAAGGTGAGCATCGCGCGAAAGCTTGATGAAGTGGGCGTGGATGTTATTGAGGGAGGGAGTGCGATTGCGAGCGCGGGCGAGCGCGAGGCGTTAAAGCGAATGGCTAAGGAAGGCTTGAAAGCTGAAGTTGCCAGCTTCTGCCGTGGGTTGACTGGCGATATTGATGCCGCGCTTTCTTGCGATGTTGACGCGATTTGCTTGGTTATTTCCACTTCGAAGTTGCACATAGAGAAAAAACTTCGGAGCACTCCGGAGAAAGTGCTTGCTGACACTGTAAAGTGCGTTGAGCACGCGAAAAAGCACGGGCTTATAGTTGACGTGCTTGCAGAGGACGGGAGCAGGACTGAAATGAGTTACTTGAAGAAGTTGTTCAGCGAGAGCGTGAAGGCAGGAGCAGACAGAGTGTGCTTGTGCGATACTGTCGGCGTATTCTGCCCTGAAAAGGCGTTCGAGGCAGTGCAAGAGCTTCGCAAGAGCTTGAAAGTGAGGCTTGGTTTTCACGGGCACAATGACTTGGCGTGCGGAGTTGCAAACACGCTGGCAGCTTACAGGGCTGGAGCGCGCGAACTTCACTGTACTGTGAACGGGTTGGGTGAACGCGCTGGGAACGCGCCTCTTGATGAAGTGGCTGTCGGGTTGAAGTATTTCTACAACGTGGACACGTTGGACACGAGGAAAATGAGCGAGTTGTCTGAATTCGTTTCAGTGCTTACTGGAGTTCCTGTTGCCGGCAACAAGCCACTCGTGGGAAGGAACGCGTTCGCGCACGAGAGCGGGATTCACGTTGACGGAGTTTTGAAGGCTGAAGGCACTTACGAGCCCATCACTCCAGAAATGGTTGGGCAGAAGAGGAGAATTCAATTAGGCAAGCACAGCGGGAGGAAAGCAATAGAATTGAAAGTGAAGGACTTGGGAGTGAAAGCTACTCCGCAGCAGTTGGAAGAAATCTTTTCTAAAGTGAAAAAAATAGGAGACTCTGGAAAGGAAATGACTGACGCTGACTTTCAAGTGATAGTGTTCGACGTTCTGCAGACGCCTGTGGAACAGCACGTGAAGTTAAAAGAGCTCGTGTCGCTTACTGGAAGCAACTTGACTCCAACTGCTTCAGTAAAACTTGACATTAACGGAATCGAGAAAGTGAGCGCTGCAATTGGAAACGGGCCTGTTGATGCTGCCATTAACGCGATAGAAACCGCGTTGGGAGGAACGAACGTAAAGCTTTCCTCTTACCACGTGGACGCAGTGACTGGCGGAACAGACGCGTTGGTAGACGTGAAAATCAAGCTCGAGAAAGACGGGAGGGAAGTGAGCGCAGCAAGCGCGGGAACAGACATTGTAATAGTTTCAGTAGAAGCATTGCTGAAAGGATTGAACTTGCTGTTCGGGAAAGAAAAAAAGTGAAAGGAAAAAAAAAACAGTGGAGAATAATTGAAACTGCTGTTCTTTTAAACGAGGAAACGCAACAGTTGCTTGTTTTGAAATGAACGAACTGCTTGAAGGGATTAGGGGGGAGGGTGCCAAGCGTTAAAATGGGGAATGCTGGGCAGCAGGTGCTGGTTGCGTTGTTTGAGAATGTTTTTATAGTTAGCTTGTTTTATCGTTTAGCGTTGTGTGGGGTTTGTTATGCAGGGGGATTGCTTAATTTCAGCAAGGGGAGTGCAGGGTACTGCCCGCAGTGTTATTGCTGAACAGCATTACTTGTGGCTTATTCGGCAGTCTATAGAACGCGTTGCTGGAAAGCGTGCTGCTGAAAACGTTTTTTCTGAACGGCTTTTAACAGAGAAGGCTGACAGGCTGAGCGAGGCAGTGTTCAAGAAGACGGGCAGGCGCGTTTCTAGGAATGAAGTGCTGAAGGCGTTTTACGAGAAGCTGTTGGAAGTTCAGCAGAGGGAACGGGGCAACGAGTTTTTCTCGTTGAAGCAACCGCTTTTTGAACAGTTGTTCAAGCAGGCAGCGCGGGAAGTTTTGCGCAACGCAGAGCCGCAGAAAAGTTTCCTCGCAAGGTTGATGGAATTGATTGTAAGCCCGTTAACTGGAAACCTCGTATTCGAGGATGAAGTGTACTTGTTCGCGGACGCGGTTGATTCAAGCCCTGAAATTACGGGCTTGGAAAAGGCGAAGAGGGACGGAACGCTCGAGCAAGTCGTCGAGCGAACGCGCGTCGTGCTTAGGGCGGCAAGCGCGCAAAGTGGAAAAAAAGTAGAGCTTGAAAGGAGCTTGGTTGAAGCTGCTGATGATAAAGTTGTTGAAGCTCTCGCATTGCTGAAGGCGGAAAGCGGGCGCGAGAGCAACTCCGCGGAAAAAATCCTCAAGCGTATCGCGGATTGTGAAAAAGCAAGCGCTCGAGTTAGGAGGAAAGCTTTGAAAGCCATCAAGCGGGAAAGAGAAATAGAGTACTTGCTTGAACTGCAGCGACAACTGGCAACTGCTTGAACGGAAAACTGCTGTTCTTTTAAACAAGGAAACGCCTAAATTCATGCTGATTCTAATGGCGTGGAACGACATTGTGACTGGAAGGCATGCAACGCGAATAGCGCGAGAGCAAGGAGCTTTAAGGCTGGCGAGAGAAAAGGAGAGAATGCGAGCTGAAAAGCAGGCAGGCAGAGCACCACAACCAGCAGAACGTGAACGCCATAAACAAGTATTTCCTGAACAAAAAGAAAAACCGCCACGGGCTGAAGTGATGGAAACACGCGGGGAACGAGTTTTAAGTGAGGCGCTTGTCTGTACGAGAACAAGAGATTCAGATACGCGGATTTTGGGAGAATTGGATGCTCCGAGCGCGCGTGAAATATCAGGTTCAACAACGATTGAAAAAACAAGTGCCGCTCTAGTGGCACTGCCAGAACACGCAATTGCAGGGGGAGTGCTTGCTGAAGGCATGGCGCGTGAAAGGAATGGAAAGCTAGTGGAAGAAGATGTTTACAGTTTGCGTGTTCATACTACTCCGAGGCAAAGGCAGTTTTTGCGGAAATTGTTTCACGGGATAGTATTGCCTTCTGATGATGTTTTCAAAACCGTTTCGAGAGCAAGGGAAGTGTGGAACGCGCTCAACCAAGAGTTCAGAAGAGAGTGCGGCGCGGACGCTGTGCTCGTGAAAACGCTGGATGGCGGGGGGGCAAAGGCTGGAAAGTTTTACTGGCTTGCGTTGAACAATGAATTATTTGAAGCGGAAGAGAGAAAGCCAGTAGCAGGAATTCATTTTGGAGTGCGCGATGTTTTCAGGCCAGCGCAGGCGCGCATTCTCGAATACGTTGCAACACACGAGTATTCGAGCGTTGAAATGATTGCGAAAGCTACTGGAGTAAAGCTGGAAACCGCTTACACTTACGTTACTTCGGCGATAAACAGGGAATGTCGCAGGTTCGGATTGCCGCAAGCGATAACAGGCGAGGAGGCAAACCCAACTCTTTACTGTGTGGGCGGAGAGTTTTCAAGCTTGTTTGAAATGAAGCTGGGCAACGGCATCAGCTTGGAAATTTTTTCTGAAAGAGAGAGAAAGCTCGTAGAGTTTTTGGCTGGCAATCCGAAAAGCACGAGAGCGCAAGCAGGAGAGTTCCTCGCGTGCAGCGCGCACAACGTCGCGTTGCTCGTTGAAAACATTAACAGGAAGGCGGACTTGCTCGGCTACAAGGCAATTGCAAGTTACAGGAGCGGAGTTTCTAGCGCGCATCATCTTTTTCTCACGCGAAAGTTTGCCTGTGCAGTAAAGCTTGAAGCGAAAGAAAAACACGAGCTTTCAATGTATTTTGCAGAAAAAGAGGTTGAAGTGATAATGTTTTTGAAAGGCAAGCCTGGCGCTGTAATGCGCGAAATGAATGAAGCGCTTGAAATGTGCAATAATTCAACGCACCAGAAAATAAAAGCAATAGAAAGAAAGTGCGCGAAGCACGAGCTTCCAAACCCGTTCAGCATTGAAAGCAGGATGCATGGAGGAACGTATTCGCTTTCGCAAGAGTTTGAGAAAATGTTTTTCGGGAAAGGCGAAGAAACAGTAGAGCAACCCGCTCAAGAACCGGATGCACTGAAAATAACGACTGCTCAAGTTTACGGTTATTTCCAAGAAACCCGAAACTCCACTGTTGCAGGCGCGGCGAGAAAGTTGGGAGTAAGCGAGCAAGCGATTCGGGAAAAAATTGCAGCGTTGAACGGCATGCTTTCAAAGCACGGGTTTGGAAATGTGAACGGAAAGACGATAGCCCCTTCTTGAACAAACTGCTGTTCTTTTAAACCAGGAAACGCATTAACAGTTGCTTGTTTTGAAATGAATGAGAAACTTGAAAGGATTGAACATGGTGCAAAGCCTGCTGCTGGAGCGCATGCTATTGAACGCTTAGCTGGGAGAAGGGCGGAAGCAGAAGGAATTGTGAAGGCGGTTGCTGCGAGAAGGATAACGCGAGCTGATTTGGATAGTTTGCGTGTAGAGTTGAACGCGCGTGAGAAGCAGTTGCTTTCCGCTTTGCTTGGGAGAGTTGTTCTGCCTTCGGACAGCGTGTTCGACGGCATTGCAAAAGTGAAGGATGTTTGGAATGGTTTAAACAGAAAGTTTAGGCGGGAGTACGGGCAGAATGCAGTGGTAGTAAAAACGTTTAATGGCAAAAAGGCGACTGGCGGCGGTTTTTACTGGCTTGCGTTGAACCCGGAATTGTTTGAAGCAAATGAGAAAAAACCGAAAGTTGGAACGCATTACAATTTGCGCGACGTGTTCATGCGGGCTCAAGTGAAAACGCTGTTGTTCCTGGCAAGCAGAGGTTATGCTACAGTGGGCATGATTGCGAAAGCTACGGGCGCGAGTGCAAAAGAAGTAAAACACCAGTTGTGTTACAGTTTGAGGGAACAGTGCAGGAGTTACGGTTTTCCAAATCCAGTAGAAAAAAGAGGGAGGAACCCAACGCTTTACAAAGTCACTGCGCGTTTCGCGAAACACTTCGGGTTGACTCTTGAAAGCAGGATTTGCTTGGGCGTTTTCTCTGAAGCACAGCAAAAAATGGTTGAACACGTGCGTGAAAATCCAGGCGTTACTATAAAGCAAATGGCTGAACGTTTTGAATTAAACGCGAGCACTGTGTACGCTACGCTGGGACTGATAAGCGAGCGCGCTGTATTGTTTGGATTGCAGGCTTTTGAAAAGCATAGCGTGCGCATGGAAGCGCATTACTCGCTTTCACAAGAGTTTGAAAAAGCAGTTTTGAGGGAAGGCAAAACAAAAGGAGAAGAAAATGAGGGAACGGAAGAGGAAGCGCAAAGCGAGAAAAAATTAGCGCTTTCAACGCATTTTACTTCAAGGCAGGCGGAGTTGATTGAACTCATCGCTAAAAATCCGAACCTCACGAGAATTCAGATTGCGGGGAAGATGGGCATTGTGCAGAGGAACGTGGGAGATAAAATGCAGGTGATAACGCAAGCGTGCAGGAAAAGAAAACTGCCCGCGCCTTTCAAGAGGACGGGAAAGTGGAGTTCAAGGTATTCAGTGCACGAAGAGTTTGCGAAAGCGTTCGGGCTTGAAACAACTGAAACGCGCCCGGAATTGCTTTTGACTCCAGCACAGCGAAAAGCGTACAGTTTTTTCAGGAAAAAACCAAACGCGACTACTGATGACGCGGGAAACGCGCTTGGAATACACCGGAACTGTGTTAGCGTGCACATTCGGAACGCGAACGCGGTTTTGAAGGCGAATGGTTTTGGAGAAATCACTTGCAAGAGGAGGTACTCAACACGAGACAAGCTGGAAGAACTCGTTGAAGTTTTCATAAAATTCAGGAGAAAGAATGGAAGGTGGCCGAAGAGGATAGAACTTGAGCAACAAAAAGATTACAGGGCAGAACGCATTGTCGGCGAACACGGGGAAATTGAACAAGCAAGGAGAAAAGTGTGGGAACGATTGGACGCAGGCCAGCGGAGAGCGTTGATGGCGCCAGAGTGGGAACTGCTTTCAAGCAACGGGTTGTTCAGAAAGTTTGGAGAACATGAAGGAACTATTAGGCGCGCCGCGTTGAAAGCACTCGAGAACGGAGCGGACGGAAGAGGCATAGAAAAAATAGTAAACCGGAACGATAAGTTTGGAAGGCTACTTCACGAACTTGAAGCTTCAGCGTGAAAACGTGCTATTTTTCTTCTTCCACTGTCTCGAACCTGTAGGCGTTCACGCTTTTTATCACTACGCGCAACAACAGTTCGCACGACGGGCACCTGACTTCGTCTCCTTCTTCAGCGTCTAAATTGAATTCAGTCCCGCACTCGTGGCATTTGGCTTTCATGAAAAAAACCTTGAAAGAATTTCAAATCAAGCTTTCATAAACTTTTGCGTGTTCATGCAAATTTTTACTTCGCGAGTTCTTCGTAGACTTTCGCGTATTCGTCAAACCAAGCTTTCGTAAACTTTCGCGTAGTTTTTAGCGCAAACGTCCCACGTAAAGTTTTTTTCAGCCCGCTTTCTACCGCTCGCGCCCATTTGCTTTCTTTTTTTGTCGTCTTCAAGCAACTCAATCATTTTTTCGAGTAAATGCTTGCTGTCTGCCTTGGGCACTATTACTCCGCTTTTCTCGTCAACGATTTCAGGATTGCCTCCAGCGTCGGTAGTAAGAATTGGCTTGCCGCTCGCGAGCGCTTCGTACAATACTACTGCGCTCGGCTCCCAGAGAGTTGGAAGCACGAACAAATCGCACGCGGCATAGTAAAGAGGCAGTTCTTCCTCTGGAATTCCAGTGACAAAGAAAACAGAGTTTGAAATGTTTTCTCGCGAGCATTGCTTGAGCAGTTCTTCCTTCAACGGTCCTTTTCCTATAATAACTAGTTTCGCTTGCTTGAATTTAGGGAGTTTTTTTAGTTTTGCGAAAGCGTCGAGCAAAAATTTGAAGCCCTTCTGTTGAACGAGGCGGCCGTTAGAGAGAAGCAAAGGAGCGTCGCCAGCATTAAATTTTTTTCGTATTTTCTCCCTGTTTTTTTTCGGGTTGTAGTTCTCAACGTCAACTCCGTTGTAAACTACGGTTGCCTTATGCCAGCAGTCGCGCGGGACAGTCGCGCGTTTCACCCAGTCGCTCACGCACACTATTCTGTCGCACAAGCGCATGAGCTGGTAGCCCCAGGCAAAGTCGAACAACTGGCCGAAGAAGTCGGTCATTGGAGAAATGCCTTCAGGCTTGCCGTTGTGAAGAGTGAGAACGAGTTTTCCTTTCAATTTCGCTGAAGCAACTGCTTCAGGAGTGTACCAGTAGCGGTTGTGAATGTGAAAGAAATCCGCTTTCTGCTTGAGCAAGTCAGGCAAGAAGAAGGGGGAGAGCGTGTAAGGCGGGGGCATGAATGAAGGGAGCTTCGAGAGGTAGAGAGAGGGAGTGCGCACGATTTTTATTCCGTTTATTGTTTCTGTACGTTGCTTTGCGTTCGGGAGAGTTGAAGTGAGCACAGTAACGTCGAATTTCTTGCTTGCAACCAAGCGCTTGCTGTACTCGAACACTACCTTCTCTGAACCACCCACGTAAGGGTAAAACAACGGGTCCAACTGGCAAACTCGCAGGCTCAACTGCACACCTCTGAATAAATTGGATTATACATGCTAAGTTAAATAGTTGAAAAGGCATAATAGTCTTCTTATTTCAAAGTGGTTTTATGGCATGGTTTTCGAAAAGCAAGGCGGGAGAGAAAACAGGCAGTGCACCTGCTGGAAGGGACGCTTTGACTGTTAGGAAAAGCCAGCTTGCTGAAAAGTTCAAGCAATAGTTTTGGGGTGCTTGAAGGGTAGAGGGGAGCACCCGTTAGTGGCAGCAGATAAGATAATTAAGAGCGAATGCAAGGTAGACTTGCATTTGGATGGAGAAGCGTGGACGGACAATTTGCGCGTTGCAGCGTTTCTTGAAACTAGAAACGTGTTTTTCTTTTTCGGGCCTCAGGATGGAAGCGTTGCAACAGGAGAAATAGCGTCTGTCACTAATGTTGGGGGCGTGAAAGTAATTGAAGTTGAAAACGTTGTTACAAACATTCCTGGCGCTTCATTGTCTTACGTTTACTTTAACGAGCAAGCGGGGATGGAGAAGAGAGCGATTGTTTTCAGGAACCACGAGGGACAAGGAGTGCTGAGCAAGGGAAAGCTTGCTGAACTCGCGTGCGATATTGCTTTCGACGGTTCGCTTGGAGTTTTAGGGAAAGGCTTGAATGCTGAAGACAAACAGCTTGTTTTGAACGTTGCAAATGGGAGGAATGTTCAACAGTCTATTCGAAAGTTGAATGAGCAGGGGAGAGTGCTGGGGGACGTGATTGTTGCTGTTGCGCTCGCAGTGAAAGCAGTTGAAAGCGCGAAGCTTGAAACAATAGGAAAAAGCAAGCAGGAAACGCTTGAAGTTTTAAGAAAACAGGCAAAACAAGCTGACGTGTGCAATGTTATCCACCAGACAATGGAGAGAGTGAGAGGAGCACAACTTAGAAGCAGTGGCGAAGTTGATTTGGTTGCATTGAACTATGAACGCGAGCCTTGGAACAAATTAATTACTGCATCGAGTGCGGAAATGGCGTTGAGCCCGAACCTGAATTAAGCTTGTTTGAAGTTTTTGCTATTGTAGCGCAAGTGCACGGAGCGCGAACAGGAGGGCAAATTAGGCAAGTGTCTCCTGAATACATGATGTGGACTACTGCATGCGAAGGAATTGTAAGTGCAGTAGTTGAAATGAATGAAAGCAACTTGCAAGCAATAGTTGAAATGAACTCGCGTGAAATTCGCGAGTTTGGGCTTCAAATTCTTTCAACAGTGTACTCGAACATGCTGGAAAGAGATGTGACGTACAGCAGGCTGTTTGGTACTAAAGAAATAATGGTAGAATACATGGAGGTAGTCAAGAAAAGGGAGCAACTGCATTAAAACTCGAATTGTTCTCCTGCGATGGGCGCGACTGCGTCGAATCCTTTTTCTCTTAATTGTTCTGCGAAGCCTGAGCAGTGGTCGCCGTGGATGCAGAAGATTTTTTTCGGGTTTGCGCATTGCACGAATTCGAGCAAGTCTTTTTCTCCAGCGTGCGCGCTCAAGTCAAAGTAGCGCACGGGGTTTGGCACGCGCACTTCCCGTCCGTCTGCGTGAATCATGCCTTTGTTCATGAGAAGCCAGCCGTTCGTGTCTTGCACTGAAAATCCTGTGAAAATTATTTTCGCGTTTCTTCCAATGAGTTTCTGCAAGTACCAGATGGCGTGCCCGCCTTCAAGCATGCCTGCAGGGGAAACGATTATGCCTGGCTTTCTCAATGCCTTGAAGCGCATTCCTGGGTTAGTGACTACTTGCGCATTGCGGAACGCTTTGTTGAGCGATCGCGCGTCCTTCAAGTAACTCGGGTATTCTTGAATAAGCCGGGTAGCGCGCACTGCCATTCCGTCGACGTAAGGCTTCCATTCAGGGTTGTAGTCATACAAAAGCTGGAGTATTTCCTGGCTTCTGCCCACTGCAAAGCACGGGAGCAAAGCAATGCCTCCTTGCTCGAGGGTTTCTTCTATTTCAGAGCACAACTGCTGCTCCACCGTTTGCCTGTCAGGGTGCTCTTTGCCAGCGTAAGTGCTCTCGGTGATTAGAACGTCAACATCTTCCACTGTTTGTGCGCCTTCGTGGGAAAATGTTTCCTGCATTTTAAAGTCGCCGGTGTAGACTACTTTCTTGTCCGCGCTGTTCAACTCGACTATGCCTGCGCCTGGAATGTGGCCTGCGTCGTGCATTGTAATGCTCGTCTTGTCTGTGAGCGAGTGCTTGCGTTCGTACACTAGAGGGACGAACGAGTGAAGGCATTTTTTCATTGCCTTTTTTGAGAAGAGCGGGATTTCCAAGCCTCGTTTTTCCTGCACGCGCACAGAGTCTTCAAGCAGCAATTCGCACAGCGCTTGAGTAGGATAAGTAGCGTAGACGGGGAGGCTTGCGTTTTCAAACAATGCAGGCGCGTAGCCTGAGTGGTCTAAGTGCGCGTGGGAGAGCACGAGCGCGTCAACGCGTTGCTTCGGAATTTTCGGGCGTTCAGTCATTTCTCCGTGAATTTTGATTCCGCAGTCGAGCATCACGCGCTTGTCGCACTCGAAAAGAACTGCGCTCCTGCCGACTTCGCGGGATGCGCCGAGGAAAGTGAACTTCATTTGAAACCAACTCCGAAAAACAAAAGAATCGCAACTGGTTTAGTATCGACAGCAAGTTTTTTTAAGCACGCGTGGGGCATGCACGCGCTAGTTTTTTGCAGTGTCTTGTTTCAATGCGTTTTGCAGTGGTTTTGAGTGGTTTGTTTCTCAGGGTTTTGCAGTTGTTTAGGCGGGGCGCATGCCAAACATTTAAATATTCGTGCGGGAAATTTTGTTTTCAAGGTGTTGTTTTGAAGGAATTGAATTTTCTTGACTTGGCGGTTTTGGAAAAGATTGATGGTGAGAGTGTTGTCGAGCGTTTCGGGCCGAAGATTAATTCTTCTTTGTTCGGGGCTGCGAACGTGCTTGGCACTTTGAAAATCAAGGGTTACGTGGACATTCAAACGTCGCTGGGCTTTACACCCGTTAGTTTGACTGAGGAAGGCAAACGCGTGCTCGCGATGGCTGACGAGAAGAGTGCAGGCGAGATGGACGCGTTGGACATGGCGGTGATGAGCCATGCTGGCTTAGGTTTCAAGGAGCCTGAAAAGCTTGAACAGCAGTTGAACATTCGCTCTGGGGACTTGGCGTTCAGGCTTTACAAACTGTCGAAGTTGGGAATGATTGATTACGTTATAAAGAGCGGGACTGGTGCTTCGCCGAGTCCGCGCATTGAAGTAATGCTTACAGAGCAGGGTTACGCGAAGACAGACCAGGCGAAAGGGTACACGAAGGCGCTCGTGCAGGCAAGGGAAGAAGAGGAACGCGAACCTTCCCCGGCGCCTGCAGGAGACGAGAATATTGCGAGCGAACTCGTTTCAGACGAACCTGCAACAATGGGTGAAAAGCTTCCTAAAAAAATCAATGCTTCTCCAGAAGAAATGCTCGAGCCGCCAACGCCAGTGATAGTTAATCCAAGCGAAGAGGAAAGGCTTGCTGCTGGAGAGTTGAAGAAGAAAGAAGTGGTGAAAGCGTTGCCTGCAGTGGTTGCTGTTCCTGAAAAAGTTTCAGATGGCCCGGTGAAGATTGACGCGACGATGAAAATGAAGGCGCGCGTGCAGTATTACGCTGGAAAGTACGGGAAGCTTGCAGTATTGCTTGTTGTTGTCGCTGCTATTGCCGTTGCTTATTTTGCGTTAAAGCCGCAGTTTTAAGCGAAGAAAAGAGGTTTGAAATATGGATTACGTTCAAGCGGTGGGGCTGCTTGAAAAATACGGCGTGAAAGTTATTAGCGGAAGCATTGCGAGAGACAAGAGGGAAGCAAAGAAAGCTGCAGCAAAAATGGGTTTTCCAGTAGTGTTGAAAGTTGTTTCCAAGGAAATTTCTCACAAGAGCGACAAGGGATGCGTGCGCGTTGGAATAACTAGTGAAAAAACGCTCGAGCACGCGTTCGACGAAATAATTCACAATGCAGGAAGCGCGAAAGTTGATGGAGTGCTTGTTCAGAAAATGGCGCGCAAAGGAGTAGAGCTTATCGTGGGAGGAAAGCGGGACGCGCAGTTCGGGCCACTCGTAATATTCGGGCTTGGAGGCGTGTTTGTTGAAGTGTTGCGAGACGTTTCAATCAGAATTTGCCCCATAACTGAACAAGATGCTGATGAAATGATTCGCGAAATAAAAACATACCCGTTGCTAACTGGAGTGCGCGGGACGCTTCCTTCAGACGTTACTGCAATAAGAAAATTGTTGATGCAAGTGAGCAAGCTCATGGTGAAAGAAGAGAAAGTGAAAGAACTGGATTTGAACCCTGTAATTGTGCACGAGAAAGGGTATGATGTTGTTGACGTGAGAATAGTAGAGTAAGTGATGGAAATGAATTTAGAGTCTATCTTTAACCCGAAGAGCGTTGCGATAATCGGAGCGTCACGCGAGCCGAATAAAGTCGGCCATGCGATTGTAAAGAATTTTATTGACTCTGGCTTTGCTGGAAAAATTTACCCTATCAACCCGAATGCTAGAGAGATAATCGGATTGAAGTGCTACCCGAGCGTTTCAGCAGTGAAAGGAAAGATTGACTGCGCGATTTTCGCTGTTCCGGCTAAATTCGTTCCAAGCGCGTTGCGCGAGTGCGGGGAGAATGGGGTGAAAGGCGCAGTGATAATTTCAGGCGGGTTTAGTGAAGTTGGGAATGTTGAAGGCGAAAAGCAAATTGAGGAAATCGCTCGAAAGTACGGAATTGCAGTGATAGGCCCGAACTGCTTGGGCGTGTTAAACCCGTCGTCGAGAGTGGACAGCGTTTTCCTGCCAGTGTATAAAATGGGCAGGCCGCATGTTGGCGGAGTGAGCTTCATGAGCCAAAGCGGTGCAGTAGGCGGGTGTATTCTCGACTTGGCTGCGCGCGCTGGGCTTGGCGTTTCAAAATTCGTTTCGTACGGAAACGCTTCAGTGATAGACGAAACGATGCTGCTCGAGTACTTGGGCAACGACGAGAAAACAAAAATAATAGTGTGCTACGTTGAAGGAGTAAAGAGAGGACGGGAGTTTCTTGAAGCAGCAAAAAAAGTCACTGTGAAAAAACCAGTAATCATGATTAAGGCGGGAATAAGCGTTGGAGGCGCTGCTGCTGCGAAATCGCATACCGCAGCACTCGCAGGCTCTAGTGAAGCGTACAAGGCGTTGTTCAAGCAGGCGAAAATAATCGAAGCGGAAACATTAATGGAACTATTCTACTTTTCAAAAATATTTGACCAGCCTCTCCCGAAAGGAAAAAGAATAGGCATAATGACTAACGGAGGGGGCTACGGAGTGCTTGCTGCAGACGCTGCAGAGCAAACGGGATTGAAGCTCGCTGAACTCTCGAGCGACACGAAAAAGAAGCTTGTTGAAAAACTTCCGAATTACGTGACTGTAAGAAACCCGCTTGACTTGGTTGGCGACGCTGACTCGAAAAGGTACGAACTCGCGCTCGACGCTTTGCTTGAAGACGAAAACGTGGACGTGATTATAGTAATAACCTTATTCCAGACAGTCGGGCTGGACTCGAACGTCGTGAACGCGATAATTAAAGCGTCTGATGAAAGAAAAAAACCGATTATAATAGTCGCAACTGGAGGGGAATACACGGACGTTCACTGCAGGATTCTCGACTCGTACGGCGTGCCCACTTACCACTCTCCGAATGCGGCAATGAAAGCATTAAAACACGCTGCAGGCTACGCTGAATACTTGGAGAGAAAAGAAAAAAGAAAGTAAAATTCTATTTATTTCACCGCGTAAGTGAACAGCAGGTAGACGATGAGGAATGCAATAAACCCTATTAGTATTGCCGCGTAGTCAGGTATTCCGAACCAGTCGTCGAAAATCCAGGAGGAGTAGAGAGTATAGCCGATGATGCCACCCATTGCGAGGGAGAGTATCAACCTGCCGATTTGAATGCCTGCCTTGTCTTCATCCATTTTTACCGCCTCTGAATTTATTCTGCCTTGCTGTGTGTTTCTTTCACTAGTTTTTTTAAAGCTTGCTCGCTGCCTTCGCACAGCGAGTCGAACAATTCTTCCGCTTGCTCGGGCTTTAGCTTGCTGCCTGAAGCCTTGAGTTTTTCTTTCAGCACAGTCAAGCCCATTTCGCGCACTGTAGCTTTCTGGCCCCGCAGGCTTCTCAGAAAATCTATTTTTTCTTTCAGCGAGTCAGAGGACAGTTGCTTGTCTATTTCAACGTGAGCGCGCCCTGAAAACTCGCGTTCCATCCCGTTCACTGCAAGGTTGCTTGGCTCCAAGCCTTTCGCGAGAGTCCCTGAAACTTTCAAGCGAATAATTGGGTTGAGCGTTGAAGCATCAATAACACGCTCGATTTCAGCAAGTATTTTTTTTCTAGCGTCTTCAACAGTCGCATTATCTAGTTTCAATTCGAGGAAATGAAACTGGCGCGAGTTTATTTTGACGAATTCTGTTTTTTTTGTTTTCGTGTCGAGCAAGTAGAATCCTTTCGCTTCCTCTTCTTCCTTTTTCATTTGCGTGACAACAGTGCTTCCTGGAATTATTATCAGCTTGCCTTCAGCTTGCATTGTCTTGCGCGCGTGAAAATGCCCGCACGCGTACGCGTCAAAGCCTTCAGGCAAGTCTTCAACGCCCGGCAAGTCTTTCGCTGCAGGCACGAGTTCTGCCAGAGTCTGGTGAAACGCGAAAACATTGAAAGCACTTTGAATGGGAGTGAAATTTTTCTTTTCAAGCGCAGCTTTCGCATAATCGTCTGGGACTCCGCCCAAGCCTTGGACTGCAATCGTTTCCCCGTTGAGCTCGAAAACTATTCTTCCTTCGTGAGCGTTGTTGAGAAAGCCTGCTGCTTCAAGCGTCTGGATGGGGTTGACGAATTCCCTGCCACGGCGCTCGTGCGTGCCGTGAACGCAGACGACTGGAAGGCAGCACGTTCCCTCGATTTTTTTTGCCTTCCACTCTTTTTTTTTCGCCTGCTCGAAAATTTCGAACGCTTGCGAGAGAGTTTCCGGCTTTGGAATTTTAGAGTCGAACAAATCACCTGCGAGGATAATCACGTCGCCGAATTCTACTGCTTTGGCGAATGCTTCGCGCGCCTGCTTGAACGCGTCATCCTCGAAACGCGCGTAGCCCAAATGAAAATCCGACACTATCGCAACCTTCACGCTCTCCACACTCCGAAAAATAAAAGCTTTGGAAAAAGAGTTGCTCGGCAAACATTTAAATAGGGGGAGACGCCATAAAACTACTTCGTGAAGACGACCATAATGCTAATCATATTGACGTTGTTCTTTTCGCCTCTAGTTTTCAGCGAAGCTTTGAACTCGGAGAAAGTGAGTGTTTCAAGCAACGTGACGCAACAGTGCGAGAACATATTCAACTCTGCTACTCGAACGCTCACGCCGAGCTGTGTTACTACCGAAGTGTTGACTGTGGAAAACGAGAGGAAGACTGACGTGAAGAGCGTGGAGATAGCCGTCCAGCTTCCAATAGACTGCGCAACTAGTTCTTTCTTCAAGCCTGAAAGCAGCGGGGAAACGCTTGAATGCAAAATTTCTGGAAGCAGTGTTTCGTGTGAAGCAAAGGGCGTTCCAGCTGGAGGAGAGAAAAACGTTTCTTTTACTACTGGCTGCGAGTTTGAAAAAGTTTCGAAGGGAAGCATTGTTGAAGTGAAAGTGTCTCCTTCGCTTGCAACGGTGCGCGTGCCAGGGAAAGCGCGCGTTGGCGATACTTTGAATGTGCAGATTGTTTCAAGCTCTGGAAAGCCGATTGCAGGCGAGGCGGTAAACGCGGTAGTGAACGGCACTATAGTCGGAATGGTTACGGACGAGAATGGTGAAGCGCGTTTTGTAGTGACAAGGCCTGGAAAAATTGATTACGTTATTCCAAGCGAAGAATACTTGGCAGAGGAAGCCGCGACTACTTTCGCCGAGAGCCTGACGAGCACTTCAACGCCAATAACAGCAGTAGCAGTTGCAGAGAAAAACTTGCTTCAGCAACTGTCTGAATACTCTTCAATCGCAGTCGCAGCGATAATGCTTGCATTAATTCTGGTGGTAGTGTTTGTTTTCGGGAGAGGCAGGCAGACAGGCGGAGACGCTTCAGATGATTACTCCCAGCCGACGATGAGGGAAATAGCACGCGACAGGATGGCTGAAAAAAACGCTGGCGCGTTCGAAGAAACAATAATCACTGAAGTAGGCGGAGAAGAAAAAGAAAAAAACGAAGGAGAAAGCGGGCAAAAAACACAATCGCCGCAATCACTGCCAGTGCAATCGCAGGCAGCTGGAACAGACGCGATAACGCGCGACATTCAAACTAAACTCTCGATTCAAGACGCTGAACTCCAGAAGATAGACGAAATGCTTTACAAGCTCAAGCAGACTATCCCGAAGAAAGTGGAAGAAAAACCAGCAGAACAAAAGCAAATACAAGCGATAGTCGAAGAAATAAAGCTGGAAAAGCAAGCAGGAAAAAAGCAGGCGAAGAAGGCTGCAGCTAAAAAGAAAAAGAAGTAACGCAAACTATTTCTAAAAAAAGTTTAGCCCCGACCGGATTCGAACCGATGTCAATGGGTCCAGAGCCCACTATCCTTGACCATTGTCTGCCTTGCAGACAAATCTTGAATGATTTGTCATTCAAGGCTCTAGACGACGGGGCTATTAAATGTTTTCAGTTTTGGGTTTAGAGGTTTTGTTGGTTAAGTTTTGGGTTGTTTTGCTTCAGTACGCTTTAGCTATATAAACCGTGCTTCCTTGCTTTCCGCACGCGATGCATTTTGCTTTTTCTTCCTTTTCTTTTCCTCGTATTTCTGCAGTAGTTTGCTTCTCTATTGTTTCAGCGCATTCTTGAGAGCCGCACCAGCCTGCTTTCGCGAAACCGCCTTTCTCTTCAATTGTTTGCTTGAGTTGCTCGAGCGTTGTTGCTTTGCTTGTTTGCTGCCCGAGTTTTTCGGATGCGTTTTCAAACAGTTTTTTTTCTGTTTGCGCAAGCGCTTTCCTTGTTTCTTCAACGACTTGCTCTTGCTTCACTTGCTTTTTTTCTCCCAAGCGCGTTGCAATTACTGCCTGCCCATTCTGCAAGTCGCGCGGGCCGAGCTCTATGCGCACTGGAACTCCTCGAGCTTCCCAGTAGTAGTACTTGTCGCCTGGGCGAGTTTCGCGCTCGTCTATGTCAACGCGCACGCCTTCAGCAATTAATTGTTTTTTTATCTGCCTGCATTTTTCAAGCACTGGCTGTTTCTCGTCTTTTGAAAGAATGGGGATTATAATCACTTGAACTGGCGCTATCGCCGGCGGGAGCACTAATCCCTTGTCGTCCCCGTGCAAAGCAACTACTACTGCGAGGCAGCGCATGCTCACTCCATAAGTAGTTTGGAACGCGTGCTGCTTCGCGCCTTTCTCGTCGTCGAACGTAATGCCGTAGACTTTGGAAAAGTTTTGCCCCAAATTGTGCGCTGTAGCAGCTTGCAGCACCCTGCCGTCAGGCATTACAACATCAAGGGCAATAGAGTATTCCGCGCCCGGGAACTTGTCGAAATCAGGCCTTTTGAGCGCTTTGAACGGAACGCATAATTTTTTGTAAAAGTCTCCGTATATTTCAAGCGCTTTTTTCACTTGCGATTCAGCGTCTTCAGCTGTCGCGTGCGCGCAGTGCGCTTCGTTCCAGTAAATTTCCCTTCCTCGAATGAGGGGACGCGTCATTTTCGTGTCCTGCCTGTAGACACAGCACGTTTGGTGAACGCGCAACGGCAAGTCGGCGTGAGTGCGCACCCACAATGCGAACATTGGGTACATTACAGTCTCGCTCGTGGGGCGTACTGCGAGCTTGCGGTCCATTTTCTCCAAGCCTGAGTGAGTAGCCCACAACACTTCAGCTTCAAAACCCTTAATGTGCTCGCCTTCGCGCGCAAACTGGTCTTCAGGAATTAGCAGTGGGAAAAGCATTTCCTGGTGGCTTGAAGCGTTCAACTCGCCTTCAAGCATTTTAAAGCAATTCCTTAAAATCGAAAAGCCCCACGCCTTGTAAATAGGCATGCCTTTCACAGGGTAACGCAAGTCGATGACGTCCGCTTCCTCGAGAACCTTCCCGAACCACTCGCTGAAATTATTCTTGTCAAACTTCATTCCCAACACCATGCACGAAACTACTCAAAACTGCAAAACTCCGAAACTCCAAAACTGAAAACTGCAAAACTCCAAAACTGAAAACTTTTAATGGACCCGCGGTGAATCGAACACCGAATCTCCACCTTGTAAGGGTGGCGTCTTAACCAGTATCGGTTTTAATGCCGTTAAAGCAATAAAACTTTCGACTACAGGTCCAAGCGAAGCGATGGAGCAAACCACGAGGTTTGCGACAGACTTCGACCACAGTCGAAGCAGAGGACGTGTAGTGAATTCGAACGATTTGTCGTTCGAATCAGAACTACAGGTCCAAACGTATCGATAGTTTATTTTTTTGTGTGAAAGTGTTTAAGAGGGTTGGTGTTCATAGTAGTTTTGCAGTTGTTTTGTTTATCTGGTTTTGAGTGGTGGCTTGCTTGCGCATTCACACAACGTCTGTAGAGTTTTTTCTTTTTTTCGTTGAGTAGTCGCTTGCTTGTGTTTTCCACAGCGAGCCGTATTGTTCTGTTGCTTGTTCTTCTATTGTCTTGCTTCGTTCGAGCGCTTGCTCGACGTGTTTTGCTTGAATTGCATTGGCTTCTTCAGAGACTGCGAGGTCTCCAGCAAGTTTCACCAGCCCGCTTAGTTCGCGGAGGCGGAGAGTGTAACCGTTCTTGTCGTCGATTTGCTTCGCGCGGTTTTTCGCTTCTGAAATTATTTTTTCAACAGCCTGCTTGTCCGCGTGTGGAATCTTGCCGTCCTTGCGTATTTCCTGCGCTATGAACTGCACGAGCTTTTCTTTGTTCTGCTTGTTTTCAGGCATTGTTGCTTTCAAGAGCACTTCGTACCCGTTTCCTGTAATGCGCGAGCGGAGTGCTGGCAGGAGGCTTGGAACTTCAGCAGTGTTTATCGCGCCCACGAGGATAAAGTCGCAGGGCACGCTGTCAACGCGCACGCTCGCGCCTGTAGAGGAAGCGTTTTTTCCAGTTATTGGGAATTGCTTGTCCTGCATTGCAGTTAGAATGAATTTCTGGAGCCTGCCAAGCGTGCTCAACTCGTCTATAAACAAAACGCCTTCGTGCGCTTCATGCACAGCGCCTGGCACGATGCATTCAAACGGTTGCAAGCCGATTTTCGGGTGTCCGCCGTACGGGTCGTGCTTCACGTCCCCAAGCAGTTCTGTTTCGCTCGCGCTCGTTGCTTGCACGAACGTTTTTCTTTCCAGTGAAAGAAGGATTTTGCGCGGCTTTCGCTGGCGTTCCTTTTCTATCTTCGCGAGCGCTTCGCCATCGTACAGAAATATTTTTCCGTCGTCAGAGCGTTCGAACGCAGCGCGTTCTTCGCGCCCGTTTTTTTGTATTGTAGTGTGGACTGTTTTTTCGAGCTTGATTGGAGCGTCGAACCTGAACGTGAACTCGTCGAGCAAGGTTGTTTCCTTCTTGTACTTGTCTGCCCCGCAGTCAGGGCACACTGAAGCGTTTACGTCGCTCGTCAACCCGCACCGCTTGCACTTGAAGCCCAGGCGTTCAAGCACTTGGAATGGAACTTGCGTGAGTGAAACGATTTTTCCTTCGTGGAAAGTTTTCGCTTCGCTCGCGATTTGCTCTTGCGAGCGAACTTCAAGAATCGGCTTTTCAGGAGTGCTCGGGTTGTGAAGCACGGAAACTTCCTGCAACGGGCGCGGGAGCAAGTGCGCGAGCGCTTGTGCAATGAGGCTCTTGCCAGTGCCCGGAGGCCCTACGAGCAGGAGGTTTCGGCGTTGCTTGGCTGCAATGCGCGCGAATGAAACTGCTTCGTCTTGGCCGATGATGAAATCTAGCGGGTTGGAAGGGATTGCTATTTCAGATGTAGTCCACACGAGTAGAGAAGATGAATTATGCGTTTAATAAAATTTTCTTTTTCGCGCGTTGTCTTGTGCAAGCAGGGTTCAAACGTGGCCAAACTTTATTTGAACTTGCCCAGCGTTGTTCACTATCGGAGGTTCGGCACGGTAAATCACCAAAAAAAGTCGATTCGCTCATCAGATTCTTCTATAGGGCCGCTTGCTTTATCGCCGCTCCAGCCGTTTAAAACAAGTTTTTTAGTCGGCCCGTACGGTTCAACGCCCCATTCTTTCCAGTCCTCTTCGCTCGCTTCTTCAACGCTCCACGTGCCTGAAGAATCGCCGAAATTCCATGATCCGAAAGAAGCCAGCTCTAGCTTGCGGGTTACTGGAGTTTGCAAGGAATTGCTTCCGCCTTCGTCGTAAAAAATTTTTCAGAATAGATGCGCCACTCGCCGACTAGATTTGAGTCTGAACCGTTTACGCCTGGCACGAGAGTGCAGCCTGAAAAAAGCAGTAGAGCGAATGAAATTGAAAACGCGAAAAACTTGTTCATGCGCAAAACCTCGTCTTTCTTGAAACAAATTGAAAGCAAAAAGTATTTATATAGCAGGCAGTATAGGCTAATTCATTACGTCATGTGTGGGCGGTTGTGTTCAGTGCGCTCAAAACTGAAAACCGAAAACTCGAAACGTTTCAAGTGTGGCTGGAGGTGGATTGCTTTGGACGTTGAAGAAATTGTTGATTGGCTGGGCATAACGAATCAGCAGTTCGAAATTTTAATGTCTATTTACAACTTGAATAAGGACAGCGAAAAAAGCAATCCGAAGAGCATTGAAAAGGCGTATGCCGTGCTTACCGGGAAAATGATTCAGACTCCTAACTTGTTCAGCCAGTTGAAGTTTTTGATAAAATTAGGGCTTGTGGGCAGGCGCGAGTCTGCGAATTACGTCGTGGATGTTGACGGGATAACGAACGCGATAGAATCGAAGAAGGATTCGCACTTGAGGAAAGTTGAAGAGGCAGAGGCAGTCACTAGGAAAGTGAGCGGGTTTTTGAGTGGAATGCACGCGATTGAAGCGAAGCCATTGATTGAGACGATGGACGTTGATGGGTTGTTTCACTCGCTTGGAAGCGAGTTGCAGCGCGCGAGCGTTTATTATTCTACGGGAAGGTTTCCAACTATTTTTTACACTCCGGGCATAGTGAAGGCAAGGCAGAAAGTGGAAAAGTTCGATTCGCTTGCGCGTTACGTTGACGGGTTGTGGGAGCGCACGTTGAGGAGAAAAGAATTGAAGATTTTGAGCTTGACGAACATGCAGATAGAGTACGCGTTCGGCTGGGTGCTTGATGCTTACAACGACGCAGACTTGGCTTTGGAAGAGTGCAAGGCTGCTTTGCAGAACGTGAAGCGCGTGATTTCGCTGCCGAATGTTGACGCGCGGTTTGTCGATTATCCTCACGGAGTGAACATGCTCATGACTGAAGTTGACGAGCCGAGGACGTGCTACTTGTACATGCGGGGCAACAGGTTCAGGACAAGGTGCTGGCTGAAAGTGGATTCATATGATATTGCTGCAAACAACAAGGCAACGTTCCTCGACATTTTCAAGGACGGAGTGAAACTGGCTTCAAAGAGAGGCAGCAAGCATTTGGCAGAGCAAGAAAAGAGGCTGAAGGAAGTTTACGCACAGCACAAAAAGAAAAAATAAGCAGTGTCAGCACATAGCACGAAAAGAAAAAAAAAACTGTTTTTTGCGTCGTGCAGCAGTAAAAGGAAATCAGGCTCATTCTCGCGCAAAACGGAAAAAAACAGTTCAACGTCTTTTCTTTCTATTGCGTCGCCCTAATTCTTCATTAACTACAACCAGCTTAGTTTGAGGGGTTGATGCGACTTCAGCGTGGAACTGCTCGAGCATTTTCCATGTGCGCGGGAATCTTAATTCGTGCGCCATGTTTTTTACTGGCTGGAAAAAACCGAGCGTGAAGCACGTGAGGAAGCTGCGCAGCGCGCCTTTGATGTCAGCATCTGTTCGTTGGTGGATCAAGTCTGTCGCGAGTTCGCTTTGCTTGTGCCTGCATGCAGTTATAATTTGATTGCTCGTTAGAACGGATTGGTATAATCCTTCCTGGCACATTTCAGCGTGAATCAATCCGGTTTTTGGAATCAACGAGCATGAATAGCAGTAGTAGCTGTAAGTTGTTCCGAGTTCGCTGTCTTTGAACGTGACGCTCACTCGCTTTCCGCGCGCGCTCTCGAACCAGAACGTGGGCATGGGAATTCCGTAGTTGCCTGGCTCGCGCACTATTTTTGACTGAACGTGCGCGGGAATGCGCTCGTCTTCTACTGCTTTCAAAAACTCTTCCAACGCAAGAGTAGCACTCGAGTAATTTGACTCCCAAAACATTTTGCCTGGCTGTGAGTACCAGTTCAAGTCGAGGATTTTCAAGTCGAATCCTTCAGCAATGCAGAACTCGGCCATTTTCAGCATTTTGTCTATTACTCGCGGAAGCATTATGTGCGGGTCACGCGCGAGCCTGTCAGGCTTGTCCAAGTCAATCAACACCATGTTGATTAGGACAGGAATGCCCGCGTCTCGCGCTTTCCTTGCCCCGCGCACTACTTTATCGAACGCGTCCTCACTGCTTTGCGTGAGCAACGCGAACTCTCGCGCGTCAGTAGCATCAAGGCTGACTGAAAGCATAAAGCCTGCTGTGGCTTGACCGCGCATTGCAACAAGAGTGGAAAGGTTTTCTTCAACATAGTAGCCGTTAGTGTTCACCCGCACTTCAACGCCAGCGTCTGCAGCTGCTTCAACAAGAGGCGGGACGCGCGCGAACGCTGCAGGGTGCAACGGCTCTCCGCCGGTAACGCGGATGCTTGGAGCTCCGAGCTTTGAATAAACTCGAGTTATTTGCGCCATTCTCTTTGAGTCCCATTGCCTTCTCAAGCGCGTTGAAAGGTCACGGTGCTCGCCCTTGTTTGGCGGGCAGTAGACGCAGTTGAAGTTGCACGCTGGACTTACTGCTACGCGAAGGGAAGGAATAACAGTTGCAGTGTTTTTCACTGCCGTGGCAGGAGGTTGTGTTGCCATGAGCGAACGCCTTGAAGAAACAGAAGAGGTTATTCCTCTCCCGCGCTTAAAAAAACTTTCGCTTTGGAAACATTTTAGGAGATGATGGAAGAGACGAGAACCTGCAAGTCCGTCCAGTCGCTCGCCAAGGAAACAGACTTTGCAGCGTTCCGGTCGCGTTTCGGGACGTTTATGCCTATTGCAAACGCGCCTTTTTTTTGGGCGTCAGCAAGCTGGCTCGGAGAATCGTCCACTGCAATGAAAGAAACAGAAACAGCCCGAGGGCGCGCGTCTGGAGGTGTTCTGAACGCGCGTCTTTCATCTCGAATACGGCAAACTGAAACAAAACGAGGAGTTCTGCTGCCGTCCACAGTAGAAGAACGCCCTTCAGCATAGACTACGCTTATGTCAGTAATGGTTCCGCAGGTTGCCGCGAGCACATTGCGTTCTGCTCCAGTCGCTTGCTCGAGCAGTTTCAATGCAGCGTCCCACTTGTTTCCAACAAACTCAACGTTTCCAGTGAACGCGCCTTCGGAAAATTCCGGCTCGTCGCCTACAACAAGGCCAACGCCAACTGCTTTGGCAACTGCTTGCGCTAAAGGCTTCCAAGTGTTCGTCGCGATCAAAACGATTCCGCGAATGCTTTTATACCAGTCGACAAATTCCTTCACGCCAGTATTTATAGCGGTTTCAACTTCTTCCTGCGCTAATTGGAGTTGTTGTTTAGTCATGCCTTCGAGCACACGGTCGCGGATTCGCTTGAAGTCTGTCCCGGAAATTTTCGCGTCGCGCCACGCGCGGAACAACCCGAATTCCGCGCAGTCGGTAATGCGCGTTGGAGTGCAGAAAAACAAGTGTTCTTCCCCTTCAGCATAGAGTGGAGTTTCAGCATGTGGGTCACGGCGCTGTTTTAAAGCCCACGCTCTTCTCGCTTCAATATACTGCCTTGCGAGAGAACGCGGAAGCAACGGTTTTCCACTGCGTTTAGCAAGCGGCTCCATCAACGCCATTGCGAGGCGAACATATTCGTCCTGTTGCCTGGGAACATTTCTGGCGAGGATTCTAGTGCCCACTCCGCGGATGACTGTCCTGTCCAAGTCAAGGAACACTGGGGGAACTGCTCTAGCAATCATGAAAACCTCCTCTTTCAAAGCAATACTTGTTTTGCATCTCGGCGTATTAAAATATGTTGTTTTCGTTTTAAAGCAGGAGTATGAATTAGAGTATAACCGCCATAGTGCACGTTTTTAAACAACGTTCGCGTATAAATCTAGTCATGAAGGGTAGCGTTGTTGCTGGTGGGAGGGCAGGCCGGCAAGGGGAAATAACGTGTTACAACAGTGGGGAGGATGCCGTCGCACGACGCAAATTCGCTGGCGTTCGGGCGTTGGTTGAAACTGTTGCAGGCAGAGTGGCACGGCCGTGCTTGCTTGACGCTGAAACTGTTTTTCGGGCTATGCGGGCGGAAACGCGCAGGTTCATGAGGCACGAGTTTGAGGAAGAATTGTTTGGAAAAAAAGTTAAGTTCCACCCTGGCTTGATATCGTACATGTTCAAGTTGTTTGAAGAAAGGAAGATAGTGATTAACGACGGCGCGCTGGTTTCAGATAATTTGAGAACGCACAACGAGTTGACGACCGCTGCAAAAGTTGGGGGAAAGAAAGGAAGCGGGTCGGGTTGTGACTGCAATACCAGCACTCCGCTTGAAAACGATTACAACTCGCTGAGGCGGGCGTTGTGGAGAAGTTCATTGAATGCAGTAAGCGCAGCAGTGAGTTCGTACGCTGAAGAAATTGGAAAGCAAAAAAAAGAATTGACAGTGTTATCCGAAGAAGAGAGGATTGTTGACATTCGAACAGATGAGCTTGCAGAGTTCGACGCATCTGAATTGGTTGGCGCTTTAAAGTTTTTGACTTCACAGATGGCCAGAAAAAAATGGATAACTGCTGCCAACGCGCGCGTTTCTGTAGAAAAGCAGTCAAAGTTTTTCCTGAATTCAGAGGGCACGCGGATAAAAACAAGCGAGTTTTACTTGACGATATCGCTTGATGCCAAAATGGTGCTGGACGGCAAGGAGCATTCACTTGGAATGCAGTTCAACTTGCGCGACCCGAGCAAGCTTGACTTGGCTTTGATTTATGAAAAGGCTGAAAATCTTGTGGCAAAGCTCGCCGAACTGCGCAAAGCGCCGAAGCAAGAGCCAGGCGTTTACCCTGTTCTCTTGGACGGCGAAATGCACGGCGTGTGCTGGCACGAGGCAATAGGCCACGGCCTTGAAGCGCACAGGCTTGGAGTGGAAGATGATGCTGGAAGCTTTGGAGCAATGATTGGAAAGAAAATTGCACCTCCGTTCGTGAGAGTTGAAGACGACCCGACGCTCAAGGGAAGGTGGGGCTCGTACGAGTATGACGACGAGGGAGTGCGTGCACAGCGCGTTGTGCTCGTGAAAAGAGGAGTTTTGGAGAGTTATTTGCACTCGCGCGGTACTGCTGGAAAAAAAGGGGTAAAATCAAACGGACACGCTCGGGCTGGCAGCGTGATTGGAAAAGAAGAAGAAGCGGATTCAGGCATTCCTACTCCGCGAATGAGCAACATGAAGATAGAAGCCAGCAGAGGAAAGAGAAAAACGTTTGAACAGCTTGTTGAACAGTTGAAGGAAATTTGCAGGGAGAAAGAGTTAGAGTACGGTTTGTACTGCGTCGGGTCTGAAGGAGGCGAAGTAGACACTAACACTGGGCACTTTAAATTCATTCCAAAAGAAACGTTCAGGATTTACGTTGACGGGAGAGTAGAGAGAGTGCGAGATGCGGTAGTTATCGGAACGCCTTACCAGTTGTTGAGCCAGATAGTCGCTTGCGGAAGCGACAAGGGAGGCATGACTGGGCACTGCGGTGCAGAGTCAGGATGGGTTACATCGGAAGAGATAGCCCCGCACGCGCTTTTGAAAAGCGCGGAAATCGCGAGGAGGAACGATTACGAAAAAGCAGAGCACTTGCTCCCGCCCCCGAAATTCGTTGAACAGAAAAAATAGTTTTCAAGCGCGCTCGAGCGCGTTTCGTTGAAAGTTGTTGAACAAAAAAAACTATTTATTTCCGCAGAACGCGCGCTTCCCAAAAAAAATTCGTTTGACTGAAAAACTAGTTCGTTCCTGTCTTTAATTCTTGCTCGTTCGAATCTTTGAGTATTGCTTTGCTTAATGCTTTCAAGTGGATGAAGAACGCGATTGTTCCGTTCGCGTCTACTCCTTCAACGTGCTCGAAGCAACCGTCTGCGTCTACGAGTGCAGTGAATTTTTCTATTCGCGACACTTCAGAGTCCTCGATTTTGAATGAAACTCCGTACTCGCCTGATTGCACGATGTTGAATGCTGTTCCTTTCGCTTGCGCGCTGTTCAAGTTCAAGTCTTCGGAAGAAATTGAAAGGGAAGGCGTTCCGTTGCGTTCTTTCAGCGAGCCGAGTTTCTTCAACACTTTTCCTTCAGAAGGCTGGACGAGCACGAAGTCTTCGCCACGCAAGAGAACGAGCCTGTCTCTGCTGTTTTTCTTTGAAGACTCGTTCAACGCGCGTATTTTGAACGCCAAGCCTTCAAGCTTGAGCGCGAGCAAACGCGATTCTGTGGCAGCAACAGCAGACTGTTTAGGGCGGGAAGTTAAAGGGCCTGGAAGCCGGGGTTGTTGCCCAAGCGCCTGCTGGGAACGTTGAGGAGTGGGAGAAGGGCACGCAAAACCAGCTTGTGGGAGGAGGTTCGGTTTCATGGCCATGCCCTTCACCGATGGATGGATGCAAGCACGAGAGTATTTAAAGCAGAATAATACGCGTTATGGTAGTGAGCATAATGAAAGAAAATGTGCATTGCTTATTTCGCTACGGGCGTGCGCGTTTGTGTCGGCGGTCGGTATTTGTTTATGTCGATTACTTTGCAGGGTGCGCAAGGGGAAGTTGGAATGGTTTTTTGCAGTTGAAGCGTTTTCGCTTGCAAATCTCGTTGGTCGCGTTCTTTCAAGCGCTTGAGCTTCACGAGGGAAACGCGGGCTTCTTCTGCAAGTTTTTTTTCCTTCTCATCGCAAGGCTTTGTTGAATTGAATAAAAGGAGCAGTCCTGCTTTTGCCAATTCGAGCGCTGCTTCAGTGCTTGTTTCCTGCCTTTTGTAAAACGCGTTTGCAATCAGGCGTACTGTAAACAATGCTGCAGGGCGGAGTTGCGGGTTGTTTAAGAGTTGCACTATTCGTTTTACTGCTTTAGCGCTCCGCGTGTTTTCAAGAGCTTCGACTGCTTCCTTGTCCACTTCAAAGTTTTTCGAAGCAATTACGCGCACGAGCGAAGCTACTGCACATTCGTTTCCAATGCGTGAAAGCCCGAGTGCTGCAATCTTTCGCACGAACGGGTGCTCGTCGTAAAGCGCTTGCGCGAGAAAATAAGAAGAACGCGGCTCGGGGTTGGAAGAAAGCGCGCGGGCTGCTGAAATGCGGTCAGCGGGCTTAGCGCTGCGCAGTTTGAACAATTCTTGCTGCCACTCGAAATCGTTATTCATTAAAGCCAACCTCTCGCAAACGAAAAGAAAAACAACTGCATGATGCGATCGCAACTCGAAACCGCCACTCATTCATTGGACTAGCCTCGCACGAACGAAACGGAAAACGATTTGCAGAGCTCTGCTGCAACTCGAAATCATTATTCATGCAGACCGCCTTCTGGTGAAGTTGCTTCTTCAATTTCGCAGGAAAGTTTTTCCGAAGCGAGCAGGACGTCCCGCGAAATTCTTTTTGAAACTGCGCGGAGCACGTTGTAATCCAGCAAGTCGAGTTCAAGGTCAGGAGCTGGGAAGAACAAAGCTAACGCGCCGGGCCCGAAGACAGCGTCTGTTTTCTTTTCCACTTCCGAAAAGTCTCCTGAAAAGTACGCGTCGAGCAGCAAGCGGAAGCTGACGCGTGCAACCCATTCCTGCACTTCGTCGTTCAAGGAAAGCGGGGAGTAAGAAGGGGATGCTTCGTCGCCAAGCCAAAGAGCATCGCACTTGTCGCGCGCGCCTTCCTTCACTGCTTCTTTATCCAAATTGGCTACTAATTTGAATTCAGTGGGAATGCTTGCGTCGCTGAACAGCAGCTGCATTGCAATAATTGAAGTTAAGGACTCGTGCAGCGTTTTCGACTCGTGGCTTTGGCATTCCACTCCGCCGGACAAGAAGTGCAGCGTTTCGTGCAGGAGCGTGTCGAGCAGCGAAGCAGGAGACTGTTTTTCCATTTCCTCCAGGCTGCATAGCTTCACGTGAATGGCTCCGTTGAAGTAAAACCCGACAGCGCGCGAGCCTTTCCCGAAAGTTGAAACCCACGCTTCGTGCGAAAGCACGTTCACGTTCAATTCGCTTAGTTTCTTCGCTATTTCTTCTTTCGGAACAGACGACAAGCCGAGGCGCTCGAGTGCGTCCGGAAGTTCTGCGATGATGTGCTTCAGGAAAAGCTTTGCAACGAACGCCTGCTGCGCAACGTGCGGTGGAAACGCTGCCTTCTGCTCTGGAGTTAAAGCAATAGTGAGAGGCGGAGACGCCACGTCCGAAAGCCCGAGCGCAAGCTTGCGAAACTCTTCATCGAGAATGGCTGCAGAGCGCCATGAAAGGAAAACGCTTAAAGGAAAAGCGCTGACAACGCGAACGGTTTTTTCAACATCACTGTTTGGAGCATGAAACGCACGCGAATGCCCAAAAGCAGCACAAATCCCGAGAGTGCCCGCAATTCCCAGAAAGCCCGCGAGCCCTGAAACCAAAACCTTATTCTTCAACTTTGAAATAATCGAAGGCCTGCGGTCGCAAGCGCGCGCACGAGGCTGCTGAACTTGCTCCATTGCCGCCTTCATGCGTCTAAAAGAGAAGAGCTTGTTTAAAAAGAAGAATAATAGGAGTATATATGAGAGTATATGAATTGTGTGAATTTGCGTCGTCGCAATTGTTTTCAGCAGAGTGTTCTTTGAATGACGCGTCTTTGAAAATTGCGCGAAGCTGTTTGCGCGGGCTGGCGGGCATGAAGCATTGCAAGCCTCTTGAACAAGCTCGTGTTGGAGAACGGACGCAGTTGCCTGAGCACGCTGCTTGCCGGTTGTGCTTCTGCTTCGCTCTTCTTTCCCATTGCTTTTTCAAGCAACTGCACAACAGCAGGGTGGTCGTGATGGCGCGCTAAGTCCAATGCAGTCATGCCGTCATTGTTTTTGATGAATGGATCTGCCTTTTTTTCAAGCAGTGCTCGAATTAGTTTAACATTGCCTTTTTCAGCAGCGTAGTGCAGCGGAACCCAGTGAGTGGAATCTTCAGCGTTCGGATTTGCACTTTTTTCAAGCAGCAGCAAGGTGATTTCAGTGTAGCCTTGCGATGCTGCAGAGTGGAGAGGAGACCAAGAGTTGTTGCTTGCAGTGTTTGGATTCGCACCGCGCCCGAGCAACAGGCGCACTGCTTCAAGGTGGCCGTAAGCTACCGCTGTATGCAGTGCAGTCCTGCGCGAATCGTCTTTAGCTTCTATTTTCGCGCCCTTCTGCAGTAATATAGAGATAATTTGAACGTCGCCGTTTGCCGCAGCGTGATGCAGCGGAGTCCAACCGTCGGTTTCTGAATTTGGGTCAACTCCTCTTTCAAGCAGCAATTGGACTATTTCAGCTTGCCTGGTTTCAGCAGCGTGTAGAAGCATAGTCTGCAGGTAACCATCCAGGCTGCCGGGGCTGACGCCTTTCTCTACGAGAAGGCGTACGGTTTCTATTTGATCTTTGCACGAAGCAAGTTGCGATTGCGGCACGTGCTGCTCGCATTCAGTATGCGCCGAACGTGCTTTCAGCGGAGTGGCAGAATAGGCACATGAACTAAGCACTGCGCATGCGAATGCAAAAGCCAATCGTCTGCCTTGAATGGATAAGGACATAACGCACCTGAAAAAACCGCGTTATATAAAGTGTGAGCCTGCTTAAAAAACTTGTCTTGATTGGTAAGTGTTTAGCTGCTCCCTCGCATTGCAGCAATTAACGCAACCTGCGGGTTGATTCCCTGCAAGTTCCAAGTCGCAACCATTGATGCAAGCACTTCGTAGATTCCTGCTCCTTTCTGGTTTCTGAGAGTTCCCAT
>JACRGF010000024.1 GCA_016212395.1 Microcaldota archaeon | reverse complement strand
TAGTCAGCTTCGCTCAACAGCGTCCCTAATTCTCCGCTGACGTCTCCGACTTTCAATTTCACCATCCAGCCTTTGTCAAGAGGCGAATCGTTCACGAACTGAGGCGAGGAATCCAGAGAAGAATTCACTTCAACAACCTCTCCGCTTACTGGAGAGTAAATGTCCGAGCTTGCCTTCATCGAGTCAACCATTGCAAGGCTGTCGCCTTGCTTGAACGACGCGCCAACTTTCGGCAACTCAAGCGAAACAATGTCGCCCAACGCCTTCGCAGCAAAAGCAGTAATGCCAACAACAGCAACACTGCCTTCAACACGCACCCACTCATGCTCTTTGGAAAACTTCAATTCAACCATATACACACCTCTCATTTTACTTTCTTTCAATTTTATAAAACCTGTGCGAACACGTTTTGGCTTTAACCAGCTTGTCATGAATTTTAATTTCAACTTCAGCACCCAAAGGCAAATCGCTGGGAGCAAAACAAAAGCCAATAGGCTTCTTCAACGTTGGCGAAAACGTCCCGCTTGAAACAACGTCGAACTTTACTCCGCCAACGAACACTTCGCTCCCGTGGCGGGGAACGCCGCGCTCAAGCAACTCGAAGCCGACAAGCTTTCTCTTCCGCGAAGCCTCTTTCTCTTCAAGCGCTTTCTTTCCAATAAAATCGCCTTTCTCCAGCTTGACTGCCCACTTGAGAGGCGCTTCGAAAGGAGTAATGCGCTCGTCAATGTCGTTGCCGTAAAGCATCAAGCCTGCTTCCAAGCGCAGAGTGTCACGCGCGCCCAAGCCAATAGGCTTCAAGCCAAACTCGCTCCCAGCATCAACCAGCGCGTTCCACATTTTCACTGCTTCGCTTGAAGAAAAATAAATCTCGAAACCATCCTCGCCAGTATAGCCAGTGCGGGAAACAATGCACGAAACTCCGGCAACAGTTATTTCGCGAAAGTGAAAAAACTTTATTTCAGAAAGGTCTGCTGAAGTTAATTTCTGCAAAACGCTTTGCGCCTTCGGCCCTTGCAACGCAAGCTCTGCAGTAGCATCGCTCTTGTTCTCCAAAACAGCTCCAAGCGAATGCGCCTTCATCCACGCAAAATCCTTGTCGACATTAGAAGCATTCACAACAATCATGAAACGCTTTTCATTAAACTTGTAAACAAGCAAATCGTCAACAACGCCAGCATGCTCGTAAAGCATTGGAGAGTAAAGGCACTGATTGTCAACTAATTTTGAAACGTCATTAGTAACCAAATTCTGCACGAAAGCAAACGCCTTGTCGCCCTCAACAATCACTTCGCCCATGTGCGAAACGTCGAACAACCCGCAATCCGAACGGACAGCCAAATGCTCGGAGACAATGCCTTCGTACTGGACAGGCATGTCCCAACCGCCGAAATCAACCATCTTCGCGCCAAGCGAACGATGAACTTCATTCAAAGGAGTCTTCTTCAAAAAAAACACCTCGCACAAACAAAACAATCAAGCAAATCAAATTCGTTCGAAGAGCGTCCTCTGCTTCGACTGCGGTCGAAGTCTGTCGCAAACCTCGCAGGTTTGCTCCATCGCTTCGCTCGGAACCTCCACGCAAGCGTGGAGGTTTGCCGCTCCAACTCGTTCGGCGAACCGAACGAGTGGACCACAAGTTCGACGCATCGAACTTGTCGGTCATTCGAACGAATACTTGACCAACAAAAACCACGAGTTTTTGAGGTGTCAAGCTATGCTCGACAATTGTAAAACGCTTAGGCGTTTTACATGTTCCACAAGAGCGATGCGTCGCTCTTGTTGGACAAGTCGGCTTGTCGGCATTCACTCCGTCCACTTCAAACCACCAACAAAAACGGCGAACCGTTTTTGTGGTCCGCAAGTCAGATGCGTCTGACTTGCTGGACGCACGGTTTGAAGGGATCCCTTCGACTGCAGTCGAAGTGGACGCGCCAAGGCGCACGGTAGTCTTGCCGACTTGTCAAACAAATGCAACCTCAAAATACAAAAAAACACACACAACGCAAAAACACACAAACAAATTCTTGCAATCGCGCAAACAATTTTTTACTCGCACAAATTCTTAGTCGCCTGCGAGCATTTTCTCTGCTTTCGGAACAAGTTTCTTTTTCTTCTCTTGATGGGCTTTCATCCACTTCTGAATTTTCTCGATGACTTCCTTCTTGCACTCCCCGCAGCTTATTTCACCGCTCGCACACCTGCGTTGCCTTTCCTCCAACTCTTTGTCATCCTCTTCAAAGTGGAACAAGCACAATTCGTAAACAACGCACTTTTTCCACTCACCGCCCAGCCTCTTCTGCTCTTCGACAGTAGCACGCCCGCCGGTAAACGCGCGCGAAACCTTTTTCTTCAACGAATCAGCATCGTCGCTCAGCGTGATTACGCCCAAAGCATCGCGCTTGCTCATCTTGCTTTCTCCGGAAAGCGAGCGGAAAAACTTGTGGAAAGTAGCTGCAGGCAACTTGAATCCATACTCTGCCTCGAATTTTGCAGCAATGTCGCGCGTGAACCGAATGTGCGGGTCCTGGTCGACTCCAACAGGAACAACGACATTCTTCGCGCCCCCGAAATCCTGCAGCTGAGGCAATAAAATGTCGCCTGCCTGCGTGAGAACGGAGAAATACAAGCCAATATTGCGCTCGCCGTACAATGCCTTCAAAGTGTTCATCGTGGTCTTGCGCGCGAAAACATACGCGAGGTTCATCACACGCTTTTCCTCGCTTTGCTTCCACACGAAACAATTCTTCTCGCTCAAGCCCAACGCGAGCATGTCAGCCAAGTTGGAAACAGCAGTCTTCGCACTCTCGGCAAGCGGAATGCCGTTGTCAGCATAACACTCCAAATCAGCAATCGAGTAAAACACTTTCGCGTTGAACTCCTTCTGAAAAAAAATCATTTCCTCAGCAGTAAGCTTGCTGCCCAAATGAAACTCGCTGCTCGGCTTAATGCCAGACATACACGCAACGCCCTCCTTCCGCTCGAAAGCAGAAAGCCACTTGTCAAAATCCCTGTGCGCAAAAACAATGCCTCTTCTCCACAAGCGGTTCGCGTTCAACACGCGCCTCAAAACCTTTTCATCAACACGCTGCATCCCAAACTCTGAAAACAAGTGCTCGTAATCAGAAAGCAACTCGCTCCCCCAAGGGTCAAAAGTTTCACCAGCCATTCAAACCAACTTCAAAACACAAACAACAAACACGAAAAAACCAAAAACAAAACCAATCACGCAAAAAAAACAACTTAACACAAAAACAAACCTAAAACCACAGCCAAACACTCGAAACAAACAATCAAAACAATTCAAAACCACCAAATCAAAACAACCGCAAAACCACTCGAAACTTAACAGGCAAAACAATTCAAACGTGTTTTTTCAAGTCGAGCGCAATGCCTGTTGCAGTCAAGTTCATTGGCACGAGCCTGCACTCGTGGACAACCCCCCTCATTTTCACGATTTCCAAAGCTCTAGTGCGCACGCCTTTTTCACGCAAGTAGTAAAGCTGAATCAAGCCGTCCGAAAGAACTTCAGCCCCGAAACGATCGCGCGTGACAGAACCAACCTCAGCAGCGCCCTCTGAAACCAAGAGCGTGGTACAGCCCCAGTTGCGCAGTTTTCCAATCAGCTTCAAAACACCCTGCCTGCGCTGCAACTCAGTCTCGTGAACAAGCTCAAGCGAAGTCGCGGAATCAATGACAAGCCGCTCGACGCCAACAGTGTCAATCAAATCTCGAATGACGCCTTCCTGCGCGAGAAACTGCTCGACCTCATGCACAGGATACTCGATGAAAATAAATTTTTTCTCCTTCTCAAGCTTGTCAAAATCCCACCCGTACCGAATCATGTTCCGGTAATAACTGCGCTTGTGCTCGTCGAAAGAAATATACAAGCCAGGCTCGCCATGCTCTTTAGCGCCATGATACAAAAACTGGGTGGCGAGAGTAGTCTTGCCAACGCCAGTATCACCGCAAACAGTAACAATATTCCCGCGAATAAAACCGCCTTCCATCAAACTGTCCAACCCGGGAACACCACTAGGCACGACGTCAACACGGCTTATCTTAATCTTTGAAAACGCCATTCCAACCAACACCCTCAACAAACAAAAACCAAGGACAAAAAATATTCGAACGAAACAATTTCAAACAACACAGCCAATTCCAACTTGCTTCTGAACAAACAAATCGTGCGCTATTTTTTCCCTCAACAAACAACGCAATTACTTTTCATACTCCCCTTTCTCTTCTTCCTTTCCCTCAACCCTCTTCTTAACGCCTTCCCTCTTCTTAATGCTTTTCTCAAACTCTTTCAACTGCTCAGGCTTTAAAACATTCTTCAACACGAACGACGAAAACTCGTAACTCGCGTTAGAAACGCTTCCAAGAATCTTGTGCGCCTCATCCAACGACAAACGCAACTCTTTCTCAGGGCGAAGGACTTCAACGCTCAACGGCCCGTAATTCAACGCCACGTTGACAAGCGAATCAAAACTCTTCGCCAACACGAGCACCTCGGCAGAAGTCGAAAAAGTCTTGTCCCCATTATCCACAGGAGAAGCAACCTCGCCAACAGCATAAACCAAGTACGGGTCTTCAGTCATCTTTCCCACGAAAGAAACCATTTTCTCCTTCACTTCATCCCCGCTCGAACCGTGAACGTCAAAATAAAAAACAGCCTGCACGCCACCCTTAGCAACCCACTCGTCAGTCAACTCCTTCACGTTCTTCTTTTTCTCAACCATAAAACAACACCAACACAAACCCTCACATTCACAAAAACATAAACACAAACAAAAAAAATTTCTTCATCCCACCAGTCCGTTCTTTTTTTATTTTTCCTTTTTTCTTTTTCCAGTTTTTCTTTTCCCAAACTTTATTTCTTATTCCCTTGCTTCTCGCAATGCCTCCTCGCCAGCTCTTCCTCCAAATCCTTGAAACTCACGCCCCTAGAGGCGCACAAAACGAACAAGTGGTAAAGCACGTCACACGCTTCCCAAACAACTTCCCGCTCATTCTTCTCCTCGAACGCCTCAACGACTTCACCGCACTCTTCAATAACTTTCTCAACAATCTTTTTCTTGTCAGCAAGCAGCTTGTTCGTATAACTGCCTGCAACAGGCGCGCGCTTTCGCTCTTCAACCAACTTGAACAAATCACGCAACCCAAACGAGTTCTCCTTATTGAAACAATTGCGCGAGCCAGTGTGGCACGCAACGCCCTTCTGCCTCACGACGTACAAAACGCAATCCTTGTCGCAATCAGCACTGTACTCGAGCAAGTCCTGCACGTTGCCGCTCTTTTCGCCCTTCATCCACAGCCTGCTTTTGCTCCTGCTCCAATACCACATTCTCCCGCTCGAAAGAGTCTTCATTACAGCATCAACATTCTGAAACGCAACCATCAAAACCTCGCCGGACTCGCTTTGCGCCACAGCAACAACCAACCCGTTGCCCTTAGAAAAATCAAGGCTATCGGCAAACTCTTTTGATTTCTTCCCGCTCGTTTTCATAATAAAACCTGAATTGATTGTTAATCTAACTTCTTACCAGCACATTGTTTTTCTTCAAATACGCTTTTATTTCTTGTATAGACAGCTTGTTGAAGTGCAACAAGCTCGCAAGCAACGCAGCATCAGCCTTTCCCTTCTCGAAAACATCAACAAAATGACTCAACTCTCCAGCACCGCCACTCGCAATCACGGGAATGCCCACTGCCTCTGAAACTGTCTTCGTCAACAGCAAGTCGTAACCCTTGCTAGTGCCGTCCCTGTCCATTGAAGTCAACAAAATTTCTCCAGCGCCAAGCTCTTCAGCCTTGCGCGCCCACTCGACAGCATCAACGCCGGTAAACTGCCTGCCCCCGAAAATCGCGCACTCGAAAGACACGTCAGCATGCCCGTCGCCCATGCGCTTGCCGAAACGCTTGCTACGCATTTTCGCGTCAATCGCCACGACGACAGCCTGCGAGCCCACCACTCTGCTCGCCTCGCGAATCAACTCAGGCCTTTGAAGCGCAGCAGTGTTAACCGAACACTTGTCAGCGCCAGCCTTCAACATCCTCTTGAAATCCTCAACACTGCGAATGCCACCGCCAACAGTCAAAGGAACAAACACGCTCTCGGCAGTCCGCTCTACCACTTTAACCATCGTCTCGCGCCTATCCGCGCTCGCAGTAATGTCAAGAAAAACAATCTCGTCCGCACCCGCCTCGGAATACTTCGCAGCCAACTCCCACGGAACGCCAGCGTAACGAATGTTTTGAAACTCAACACCCTTCACAACCCGACCGTTAGCAACACTCAAGTCACAATCCAAACAAGGAATAACACGCTTAGCCAACACGAAAAACCAACCCGCTGAAACCCAGCAAAAACAAATAAACAACGCAAAACAATGCGCCGTCACTCGATAGCTTCAATCGCTTCCTTCAAATCAATTTTCTTTTCGTACAACGCCTTGCCGACTATCGCACCGTGAACTCCGGCTGCTTTCAACTTTTCTAAATCTTCGAGAGTAGAAACGCCCCCGCTTGCAATCACGGGGATGCTCACCGTTTCAAGCATTTGCTTAATCATTTTAAAATTCGGACCAACAAGCGCGCCGTCCCGCTCTATGCTCGTGAAAACAATTTCACTCACGCCCATGCGCTCCATTCCCCGCGCGACGCTGAAAACGTTTTCACTGCTGCCTTTCAACCACCCGCGCACTTGCACTTTCCCGTCACGCTCGTCCAACGAAACAATGCACTGCTTTCCATGCTCCCTTGCAATACCGTGAACCAGAGAAGGATTCTCAACTACGACAGTGCCAAAAATAACTTTCGCGCCCAAATGAATAATGCGCATCGCAGTGTGAACATCGCGTATCCCGCCGCCCACTTCAAACTCGCAATCCGCGCTTTGAATCATGCCCTTAATCAAGTCAAAATTCTTCATCTCGCCCTGCTTCGCGCCATCCAAATCCACAACGTGAATCCTGCGCGCGCCGGCAGAAACCCATGTTTGCACAGTCTCCAACGGGTCACCGTACTGCGTCACGCGCGAATAACTGCCCTTAAACAAGCGCACGCAACACCCGTGCAAAACGTCTATCGCCGGAATAACAAGCATGAAAGCATTAGGCATTGAAGAGTTTTTTAATTTGTTCTTACAATCAAATTCAGGTGATTTTGAAATGAAAGAAGTAACGATACTCGAAAACGACCGCACATGCCTGATTGCAGACGTTTCAACCCTGCTCGCGGAAAACAACATAAACATAGACTACATTTCAGCCCAATCCATAGCAGACAAGGCGGCAATACACCTCGTAACTTCAGACGAGAAGAGAACAGTAGAAGCGCTCAAAAAAGCAGGCTTCAACGTGCTCAGCTCAGACACGCTCGTAATAAAACTCGAAGACAAAATAGGCGAACTCGCGAAAGTAACAAGAAAACTCGCAGAAAACAAAATCAACATCGAATACCTGCAAGTACTCAAGCAAGAAAAAGGAAAAGCACTCGTATCAATAAAAACGAATTCAACAAAAAAAGCAGAAGAACTATTGAAAAAATACTTGTAGAAAAAAACACTTTTCAACGCTTGCCAGATTCAGCAAAATCGTCGAGCAAAAAAGTTTTCACTTTCTCCTTGCCAAACTTGACGCCGAATAAAATTTTTTCTGCTACGATTTCAAAAACAGTTTCTTCCGGGAGCGAGTTTAATCGCGCGTCAAATCTTAATGATACATATCGCAAAACATCACCAAAGTTATAATTCCAAAAAATTCCCAAGCACTTTCAAGCCTGTTTTCCCGCTTTTCTCGGGGTGGAACTGCACTCCGAAAACGCTTCCGCGCGCGACAGCGGAAACTATCTCTTGCCCGTAATCAGTTTCCCCGCAAACAATCTTCTTTTCCTTCGGGACAACAGCGAACGAGTGGTCGAAGTAAAAAAAACTTTCATCCGCAACGCCTTCAAACAACGCGCACTCGCGCGCGAACTTCACTTGATTCCAGCCAATCTGCGGGATTTTCACTTTCCCGCGCAAACGCCTGCACGAACCGGAAAAAACTCCAAGCCCATTCACATCTTTAGCCTCGCCGCTTGAATCAAACAACGCCTGCAAGCCCAAGCAAATGCCGAGAAAAGGCTTCAACTTCATCTGCTCAAGCAGAACACGCTTTACAGGCTCTAAATTCTTCACTAACTCGAAAGAACCAACGCCCGGAAGAATAATCGCGTCAACAGCCTCAACGTCACCAGCCTTGCGCGTAATCAAAGCCCGCCCACCTACTTTCTTTACTGCATTAGCAACGCTCGCAACATTGCCAGCGTCATAATCAATAATCGCAACTGTTTTCATAAAAACACCGAAAACTGATGAATGACTATCCAAAAGAAAAAAATAAAAAATAAAATGTTTAGGGGACAACGCGTTCCATTCTCATTACGAGAATATCTTTCCCGCCAGCCTGCTTTATCTTCCGAACTGCTGAAGCAAGCTCGCCGGCATTGACTACAGCGTGGACAGCGTACTCGCCTTTCTTCGCGAGCGGAAGCACTGTCGGGCTTTCCATGCACGGAATCACTTTCACCACGCGCTTGAGCGCCGAATCATTCTTCACGTTCACCATCAAGTAGCGTTTTCCCTCTGCAGCCATAATGCCATTGAAAGAAAACACTGTTTCCTCTACGAAATCCTTGTTCGAGCTCACGCTCTTCTTCGTGCCGATAAAGCACGCGCTTGATTCGAAAATAGTTTCAATCGTAGCCAAGCCGTGCGTCTTGAGAGTAATGCCCGTGTCAACCAAATCCGCGATGGCATCGGCAACTCCGCGGTAAGGAGTGACTTCAACCGCGCCAGCAACTTCAACAACTTCAACGCGAACTCCCTTGCGCTTGAAAAAATCTTTTACAATGCCGCCGAAGCTCGTCGCAACCTTCTTTCCGTTCAACTGGCTTAACTTGGTAATGCCACTGTTGTCAGGCACTGCAACCATGAGCCTGCACTTGCCAAACCCAAGCTCGACGATAACATCAACTTTCGCCTTTTCCTCGGCAACCAAATCACTGCCAGTAATGCCGAACTCGACAGCACCAGTCTCGACATAACGCGGAATATCCTCGGCACGCGCGAACACCACTTCAACATTCGCGTCACTCGTCTTCGCGTACAACTTCTTGTCTCCGCTATCCTTAACCTTCATTCCAGCCTTAGCCATCAACTCCAGCGAAGGCTCGCTCAAACGCCCCTTGTTCGGAACAGCAATCCTAATCATGCAAAAACACCCTTTAGACTTGTTTTGCAGTTGTTTTGACTCGCATTGAATGGTTTTGATTTGTTTTGCAAAACGATTCAAAACCATTCAAGACTATTCAAAACCATTCTAATCTTCAACTACAATTTTCCCTTAATAGTGGGAAGCAGTTTCCCTTCTACCCTCACAGCATCACGCAACGCAACAGCCAACGCCTTGAACAACGCCTCAACCTTGTGGTGGTCATTCTTGCCGTCAACCCACGCATTCACATTCACTCCAGCAGCCTTCGCGAAACTCTCGAAGAAATGCTCGAAATTCTCGCCACTCACATCCCCAACCTTCCTGCCCCGCAACTTCACTTCGTAAACCAAGTAACTCCTGCCACTCAAATCAACAGCAACCCGGGCGAGAGCGTCATCCATTGGAACAAGCGCAAAACCAAACCTGCGGACTCCCTTCTTCCCGCCCAAAGCTTTCGCTATTGCCTCGCCCAAGCAAATGCCCACATCCTCAACCAAGTGGTGCTCGTCAACCTCCAAATCACCCTTGCCCTGCACGCGCAAGTCAAACTTAGAGTGCTTGCCGAAACTCTCAAGCATGTGGTCAAAAAAACGCAAGCCAGTCCGAGCGCTCGAAACACTGCCACCCCCATCCAAATTCAACTCTACGGAAATGTCAGTCTCGCGCGTCTTCCGTTCAACCTTAACCTTCCTAATCATGCCCAAACACCTACAACAAACTCAAAACAATTCAACTTCAACCAACACTCAAACAAACAACATCACGCGAACAACTACAAACCCCAACAAAACAAACTCAAAAACAACTCACGCAAAAAACAACAACATCAAACAACTTTGAAAACCACTCGCACAACCAACACGACAAACTCTCAAACCATGAAAACACTCGAACAAAAACAATTGTTTTACTTGTTTTTTAATTCTTTCACTTTAGAGAAAAACTTGTTCAACTCGCCGACGCTCTCGACAACAACGCTCGCGCCGTTCTCGTAAAACAATTTCTTCAACTTCCGCTTTTCAGAAGCGTTCTTCAAATGATAGACAGTGCCAACTGCAACCATGCGCGCCCTGCGCGCAGCACGCACGTCATCAACAGAATCCCCGACGTAACAGCACTCGCTCGGCTTGAGCTTCAGCTTGCGCAAAACCATTTTCAAGCCCTGCGGGTCAGGCTTTCCCCTCGAAACATCTTCAGAAGCGACAATACAGTCAAACAAGCGCGCAATCTTCTCGCGCTCGAACAATACCATCGCCTCAAAACGAGGCCTGCCCGTGAAAACGCCCATCAACTTGAAGCAATCACGCAAGCGCGAAAGCACAGGCTCGCTTAAAAACAACGACTCGCACCCAATCAAGCCCTTCTTCCTTCCGCGAGAAGCAAAACCGTAAACTTCCCTGAAAAACTTTCTGCCCAAAAAATTCTCTTGAAACAACCGCTTGATGGGATTATCACAAATACAATCGTCAGTGCGCCAGCACCTGCGAACCTCGCCCCACAACCTGCTCTCGCACGCGAGACGCTCAACACCCTTCAACCCGCCCCCGAACTTCTCAACACGAGCCAAAAAATCCTTCAACGAACGCTTCTCGCCCAACGCGTTCAACAAGCAATAAAGCACTCCAGCATAAGTCAAATTCCAATCATCATTAAAACCGCCGGCATTCTTGAACGCCTGCACGTCAGGCTTTGAAAACATGCGCTTGCTCCGCACTCCAACCTTGTTCAAATAACCATTCACAGTCCGAACAATCGCCTCCCTATAACTCCCGCTAACATCAACAAGCACGCCGTCAACATCAAACACTACAGCCTTCAAACAAACTTTTCCCACTCGTTCACCCTTTCACACCACGCAATACTTCACCCAACACATTCCCACAAAAAAAACACAAACCAAAACAACACACGCGAAAAAAACACTCGCGCACACAACGCCATTCAAACAAACATTCACGCGCACAATATTATCCAAACACCAACGCCTAAAACCTCAAAACCGCAAAACTACAAAACTTCAAAACCTCAAAACCCAAAACCCCTAAACTCCAAAACTTCAAAACTTCTTATTCAGTACTTCACCCAACGCGTTCAAAAACTTGTCGTTCTCAACCCGCGTTCCAACGCTCACGCGCAAGCAATCCTCAAGCAACTCGTAACCGCTCACGTCCCGCACTTGCACTCCCCGCTCAAGCAAGCCGGAATAAACAGTCTTTGGAGAGAAAGAAGTTTTGAACAGCAGAAAATTCGCCTGCGACGGAAAAACAACAACTTTAGCCGCTGGCGAACAAGCAGAACACTTGCTGCAACAGACTCGCCCGCCAATTTTTTTCAACTCGCTGAACAAACGCTCGCGCTCTGCAATTGTTTTCTTGACGCGCTCTGAAAACACGCGCTCGCGCTCAAACAACAACTCGCCGATGCGCGTTGAAAGCCCGCTCAAATTCCAAGGAAGCCGAACCTTGTCCATTGCGGAAATCGCCTCCTCGCAAGCCAACCCAAAGCCAAGCCTCAACCCAGCAGCAGAAAACGCCTTCGACATCGTACGCAGAACAACAACGCGCTCGTTCGAAAGCAAATCCAAGCAATCTTCTCCGGCAAAATCAGAGTACGCCTCGTCAATCACAACCAAGCCCTTTGAACTCTCGACGATTTCTTCAATTTTTTTCCTGCTCACGAGGTTGCCAGTGGGATTGTTCGGAGAACAAATGAAAACAACTTTAGCATTCTTGCTTTCCTCAACAAACTCTTCAGTCAAATCAAAACTCTGCTTGTCAAGCAGAACCTTCACAGGCTTCGCGCCCATCACTTCAGCGCAAATCTTGTACATTGCAAAAGAAGGAGCAGGAAAAACAACCTTGTCACCTTTGCTGATGAACGCGAGCATCAAGTAATACAACACTTCATCAACGCCATTGCCGGCAATAACATTCTCCTTCCTCAATTTAAACTTTCGCGCAACAACCTCGCGCAAGCCGGAATAACTCGCGTCAGGATAACGGTTGAACGCAAGCGAAACACTCTCGCGCGCAATACGCTCCTTCAACTCCAAAGGCACATCAAGAGTAGACTCGTTCTGGTTCAACTTGCACTCGCTAGCAACAACATCAGGCGTCTTGTACGCCTTCAACGAACCCAACTCTTTCCGAAACAATTTTTTGACGCTCATAAACAACCAACCACAAAACAACAAACGCGCAGAACATAAACAATAAACGCACGAGAAAAGCATGGACGATTTTCGTTCGCGCATCCAACTCGTTTTATTTTTTTCGTGCGGGAATGACCGGCTTGCTTTATTTCCTCATTCTCTTCCTAACGCTCTCGGCGTGCGCGCCCAAGCCTTCAGCTTCAGCCAACTCTACAGTAGCACTGCCAAGCGCCTGCACGCCATTCTCGCTCAACTCTATAGCGTTCACGCGCTTCATGAAACTATCAACGCCCAAGCCCGAGAAAACTCTCGCGCTCCCGCTCGTGGGAAGCACGTGGTTGCTTCCAGCAGTATAATCACCGAACGCCTCGGCACTCCACGAGCCAACGAAAACAGCGCCGGCATTCCTCACTTTGCCCACTAGAGAACGCGCGTTCTTCACGAGCAACTCCAAGTGCTCAGGCGCGTACTCGTTCGCAAAATCCAGCGCGTCTTCAACACGCGGGCAAACAACAAGCAAGCCGAAACGCTCGAGCGACTTTCCAGCAATCTCCTTGCGCGCAAGGCGCGCCAACTGCAATTCAACCTGCTCCAGCACTTCCTCAGCCTGCGAGCGCGACGCCACCAACGCTACGGCAGACGCGTTCTCGTCGTGCTCTGCCTGCGCGAGCAAATCAGCAGCAACCAAAGAAGCATCAGCACGCTCATCGCAAATTATGAGCACTTCACTCGGGCCAGCAGGCAAATCAATTTCAACGCCTTTAGCACGCGCGAGCATTTTTGCGGTAGCAACGAAAACGTTTCCAGGCCCGACTATCTTCTGCACGCGGGGAATACTTTCAGTGCCGAAAGCCATTGCAGCAACAGCCTGCGCGCCACCAGCCTTGAAAACTTTCTTCACACCGCAAATCTTGCACGCTGCAAGCACGCTCGCATCGACTTTCCCCTCCCTGTTAGGCGGAGTGCAGACAACAATTTCCTTAACTCCAGCAACCTGCGCTGGCACTACACCCATCAATAAACTCGAAGGGTAAGAAGCCTTTCCGCCTGGAGCATAAACGCCCACGCGCTCTAGAGGCACGAACAATTGTTCAACAACTCCATAACTTATTTTCACTTTCGAATTCTTAGGCTTCTGCTTCCTGCACACGCGCTCCAAATTATTTTTAGCAAACTCCAGCGCGCTAACAACAGAAGGCTTCACTTGCTTCAACGCGTCCTCAAACTCGCGCTCGCTCACGCGCAAATCATTCAAATTCACGCCGTCAAACTCTAAAGCAAAACGCTTCAACGCACTATCGCCGTTCTTCCTAACCTCGCCCATTATCTTCTCAACACGAACACACACATCGCCAGCCTCAACGCTAGAACGAACGAACAACTTCCCCCTTTCAACTCCACTCAATTTGCTTAACTCAACTATCTTCATTTCAACCGCCTTATTGTCATTTCAATCAACTTGTGTTCACTTCAACTTCCTTCAAACGCTTTTTTTATTTTCTCTGCTGCAGAAGAAACGCTTGTTTTTTCTTCAACCCCGCTCTCCAAATTCTTCAAAATAATCTTGCCTTCCTTCAACTCTTTCTCTCCGACTACAACAATGAATTTTATTCCCAGTGCGTTCGCGTACTCGAACTGCTTGCGCAAATTCCGCCCCATCAAATCAGTTTGCACTCGCACTCCAGCGCAACGCAACTCGCCTGCAACACGCGAAGCTTCACTCTTCAACTCACTCTTCACGCAAGCAACGAACGCTTGCACGCGCGTCTTCACACGCTCGCCACCACGCTCGTCAAGCAAAGCCATCAAACGCTCGACACCCAAAGAAATGCCCACAGCAGGAGTCTTCTGCGCACCATACAACTCAATCAACCCGTCGTAACGCCCGCCTCCAGCAACGCTACCAACACCCCCACCAGCTTTCACTTCAAAAACAGGGCCAGTATAATAATCCAAGCCGCGCACCAACCCAAAATCAACCCGCACTTTACTTGCAAAACCCGCGCAACAATCACCTTCGCACGCTCCAGCCTTCACGCACTTGCCAACACGCTCGCAACAATCACTCCTGCCAGCTTTCACGCGCTCTCCACTTCCCGCACAACCGCAATCACTCGACTTCACGCGTCCATTCGTTCCATAACCCTCGCATGCCTTCAGCAACTCGCGCAACTCATTCAAGCCCTCGCAAGCACCGACAAGCTTTTCCATCACTGCAATCTTCTCCTCGTTAGAATTGCCTTCAACTTGAATGGACGCAAGCAACGCAGTTATCTTCTTGTCGCTTATTTTCTTCTCACGCAATTCACTCTTAACGCCTTCAACGCCAATTTTTTCAAGCTTGTCAAGAGAACGGAAAACACTCGAAACAGAGCCGGCTTCAACTCCAACTTTAGCAACAACAGCATCCAACACTTTCCTGCTGTTAAGCACAACCTCGTAATCACTGAAGCCTAACGCGTCCAAGCACTCGCACGCACACGCGAGCAACTCTGCTTCGCACTCTACGCTCGCGCTTCCCACAACGTCAACGTCAGCCTGCCAGAACTCGCGGAACCTGCCTTTCTGCGGCTCGTCACGCCTCCAAACCCTGCCGACACAATAACGCTTGAAAGGCAAAGGCAAATTCTTGTTGCAGGCAACAACACGCGCGAGAGGAACAGTCAAGTCAAAACGCAAACCCAACTCTCCGCCGTCAATCTTGTAAACCTGCTTCTCAACATCCTCGCCGGCCTTCGCGCCCAACACGTCCAAACGCTCCAACGCAGGCGTCTCCAAAGAATCAAAGCCATACTTCTCAAAAACACTCTTAATAACGGAAATGACTCGCTCTCGGAAAATCATCTGGACAGGAAGAAAATCACGCATTCCACGAGGACACTGAAAATCAACCATAAACAACACCCAAAAAAATTACTGGAAGAACAAACACGCATTCAATACATTCACGAAAAATAATAAAAACTCGCTCAAACCATGCAGGCAGGCTGACGCTCACAACATTAAACATTATTTTTCGCGCGTTGGAAGTAATTCTAGGCAAAAGAAACAGTTCAAATACAGTGAAGACAATACCCTTTCATTTCCACCAACTGAATATTATTATGAACAAACTTGTTTAAAAACCCACGATATGTATTAAAAAGAAAGAAAGTTATACGAAACTCGCTCGAAGAGGTGTGAAAATGTCATTGAGAAGCGAAGCAGCAAAAGTAGCAGCAAAATTGTTTGAGGGAATAATGAAAGCACTCGGCAGAGCATCAAAAGAAGAAGCGAAAGCAGCTGCACAACTTGCCAGAAGACAAGCAGCTGGAACAGGAAGAATATGGCGGTATGTGTTTAGCTGCGTCGGAGCTCCGACGTGTGGTTTTTGACCGAAAAGTGGAAATTCTTTTTCGTCGAAAGCTGTTTGGCGATTAGAGATGAATGAAGTTGAAGAATTGAGGTTGAGGGTAGCCCAGCTTGAAGCAG
>JACRGF010000026.1 GCA_016212395.1 Microcaldota archaeon | reverse complement strand
TTCCTTCCAGATAGCTTGTAACAGCGACCAGCTTCATGTCCACACCTGTTTGCTTCATTTTTCCACCCCATGCTTATGGGTGGAAAGCGGACAAAATTGCTGTCACTCTTTTAGGACATTTTGGCTGTCACCATACAACTACACGCTAAACACGTTGAGAACCCTACTCAAAAAAGACGAGCAGTTCGATTTGAGTTATCTTCTCGGATTAGTAAATTCAAAGTTATTGAATTATTTTGTCTTGAAGTCGTTTAACAATAAGGACATCTACGCGTACCAACTAGCACAACTTCCGATCAAACACAACACACTCACAGAAGAAAAAATCAAGAAACTCGTCACACAAATGCTCTCCCTAAACAAACGTCTTTTGGAGTTAGGTGGCAAGCCTTCCTCCGAGCGCCAGCGTTTGGAGGTTGAGGTTGCCCGCACTGACAAGGAGATTGACGAGCTGGTTTACCAGCTTTATGGGATTACGGAGAAGGAGAAGAAAGTAATTGAAGAGAGCTTCAAATGATTGTGCATAATGGCTCAAAGTGGCGGTAGCAATCGTGCAAGTCAAATTATTCTTCTGCTTCTGCATGCTTGCTTAAACTCGCACCACTCGCAATTCTCGCCCAGCTTCAACCCCTCTAAATCAAATTCTCCGTTCAAAATTTTCCCAAACCTCTCCAAACTCCCAACAATTTTTTTCTCGTCGCTTGCAGTCCACTCGCTTTCAAAAACAGTCTCGCGTGTTTCCCTGCTCCTCTCAACAATTTTATAGAACGCGTCAAAATCCTTGAATAATTGTTCGCCTAATTCGACGCGCTTGCTTCCGCGTGCGTAGCTCGTCGAACCGTTCTTTAACGCGTAGCAGTAAGCGCCCAACTGCAAGTGGTGCCTGTCATGCACTCTCATGCTTCCTTTCCCCACAAACTTTTCGTCGACAACGCGCACGCTCTTCTCCAGCTTCAAAAACTTGTCTAATCTTCCTGAAAACACGCAGTCTCCAAAAGAAAATTCTACTCTCACTTTCTCGCTTGGAATTTCAACGCAACTCCCCTCTTCTGAAAGCAGTTGCTTCAGCTTTTCAACGCTCACCTTCTCGTACTGCTTCGTCTGCTTGTCTATCTGCGCGGACAACGCGTGGTGCACAGTGCCGGCACGCACCCACTCGCCGAACACAGGACGCTCTCCAACTACAAAATGCAGGTAAGGCTTCAACTCGCACACAGCCAAATCCGCCAACCTGCTAATCGCAACACGCAACATGAACAAAAAATAGCGTTCACGAATTTAAAAACAATCACTCCCCACACAGCCGAAGCAAAACGCAAGCAAAAACAATTCGAAACATCTGAACAAGCCAATCGAACGCACGCAAACAACCACGCGAACAACAGCGAGTTATTCTCGCTGTTGCCGTTTTTATTCATTGTTTTTTTCGCGCAGTGTTTTTCAAGCTTGGCGCGTTATTCTTTGAATGCTCTATAAAACGCGTCAATTATTCCTCTTCGTTCGCCTTGCAAGTGCGGCTCGAATTGTTCCACGAACTTTCTCTTCGCTTGCACTGCTTCAGGAAACTTTTTTTCGTAAACTTCTCCCGGAATAACTTTTTCAGGGTCAAACTCTTCAAGGCTTCCTTCAGGCACGAGCAAGCCAAGCGTCCTCGTGCTTTCACGGAACTTTATTCTGCCCAGCGCGAACTCGCCGATCACCCTCTCTGAAACGCTCCTCGTAATCTTCACCGGAGGCTCGCCTTCCTTCCCAAAGCCGACTTCACCCGTGTTAATCAGCACGACGTTCACCCTGCCTGCCCTTATCAAATCGTAGAACATGCCTACTTCTTCAGCAATGCCTTCAGGAGTGTACGGGCTCATGAACGGGTTAGCGCCTGCCTCGAAAGTTGGCTTGCCCCACTCTTCTCTTTTAGAAGAAGCTGCAGACGTTACTACTGACTGCAACGCCATGAACGCTGCAGCGCCGAACTCTGGGCTTGCAGCCACTGCGATGGGCGGGAGGAACGGGTCCCGGTAAATCAATACGATAGTGTCCAAAAACGAGAAACTATTATCAATCACTCCCGAGTTGTTCGCAATCCTCCTCCTGTCAACAACGCACCTTCCGTTCCTCGTCCCGTGCGTCGTGTAATCATCGAACCTCAAGTTTCCGTAAGCGTCCACTGCAACGTTTTCAAACACAACGCCTTTTTTCAAAGCAGCTTCGTGAAGCGGGTCTTCGTCACCATCCTCCCAGCCTTCAGTCTTCAAGTAATAACCCTGCTCTGTCCCTCTAATCCTAACTACCGTCCTCCTGCCATCCTTAGTTTCTATTTCTTCAGGCATCAACGCCACGAAGTCGTCTTGATGGTTGAACGCGCCGTTAGGCTCTTCAAGCCCGTGCGTCGAAGCGCTCAAAGACGTTTTTCCCGTCCCGCTCAAACCGCACAACACAAAGCCCTTCGTCTTAATCCTGCCTTCCTCGTCTAAAACGTAAATCATTTTCGAGGCAGCGTGAACGCCCAAACCCATCTTGCCTTCCTTCACCCAACGCATGACTTTCCTCAAGTGGCCTTTTTTCGCCTCGCCCATGTAATCGCTTGCAAGCACGAGCGTCAACCCGATTTCAGGCATTACGAGAATCTGGCGCTTGCCAGTCCAGTCAGGAAAAAACATGACTATAGAATCAGGTGCAGCCAACTCGCCTCCCTCTGTCTTAGGGTCGAACAACGTGTTGCCCCACATCAAGCCAACGCGCGCGTACTGTTCAGGCACAACAGTCAAACAACTCGACTTGAGCGTATCATGCTGGCCCATCGTCCTCGGGACAGCCACCCAGTCAGTACTGTGAATCCTTGAAATAAGCGCTGAAACCAAACTCGCGTCAAGCGAGTCAGGCGAAACCTCTCTCGTGTCATTAGCCCCGCGCGATTTCACCCTCGAAGAAACAGCAATGCCTCCAGTAGTAGTCGTTACGCCACCGTGCCTTTCCGTAAGCATTTCAAGCATGCGCCTGGACGGGTTGACTTCAAGGCGCCGCGACGCGTCGAAAGCACTCTGCAAAGCCCTCATCAACGGGTGGTCGCCACGCACTCCAGCCTTCGTGTACGGAGCCCCATGCGAATTTCCAACCAAAGCTAATCTAGGCACTCAAAAACACCCCCAAACTGCAGAAATAGCACAAATTAATGCGACCCGCCATTTATAAACTTTTTTCCAAAAAACCCTGCTAAAAAAAACCTTAAGACAACAACAAAACAATTCAAAACCGCCTGCTATTTAAGGGAGTAAAACCAAATTATTCAGCATGCAAAACAGAAGCCATCCAGCAGGGCCTGCTTCAGCGCAAAAAATTCATTTCGAGGGAAAACGCGAGTTGTTCGCCTTGTTGAAACGCATTGAAGCCCGAAGCATTGCACCGAAAGATTGGGCTGTATACTTTCTTGCGTCTTTATCGCGAGAAGCAGCGAAAGCAGGATTCGTCAAAGTCACTTTCAAAGTAGAACGAGACGAGCCAGTAGGAATGGAAGTTTTTGTCAAGCTAGACGAAGGCTTTTCAGACCCGAACGCGAAAATGAACGCGTTGAGACTTCAGAAGAGCGACGGCTCAAATGTCCTGATAAAAATTCAAGAAGACGGCATTGCAGTATACGGGGAAAGGTGCACTCTAGGCACTCAAGTTATTTATTACGCGGAAAATGCTGCTGAATTAATTGCGAGTGTGACTCAAAAACTCGAAAGCTTACTGCCATTGTTGGATGGACTGGTATTCATTCCTTTTGAAGCAGAACAAGGCGCAAGCAGAGAGCCCGGAAAAAAGCCCGGAAATAAACTCGACTGAAAACAGAAAACTTCAAAACCCAAAACTTAAAACTCAAGACTGAAAACGTTTTTTTTTCCGCCCCCAAACTTCTAAACTTCAAAACAAAAAACCTCGTTTTTCCCACTGTCAAAACCAGTCGAAACAAAGCAGAACCATTCGAAACTATTCTTTTCCCACCGGCTGCCACCCCCCTCAGTTTGTTTATAAATGGGCTGAGACGCATTCTATCTACGGCAAACGAAAATGCGAAAACACAATGAATAAAAACGGCAACAGCGAGAATAACTTGCTGTTGTTTGTGTGTGTTCGCGTTTGTTTGTGTGGAGGATTGCGTGAGCATGGCTAAGAGAGATGTTGAAAGTGTTGCTTCGGAAGTGATTGAAATGCCTGAAGAAGTGAGTGATGAGAAGAAAGGGAAGACTGTTATTTCTATTGAAGACTTGCCTGGAGTAGGCCCGGCGACTGCGGACAAGCTGAGAAAATCCGGTTACGACGAGCTCGTGAAAATCGCTACTGCTTCCCCGCACGAGTTAGAGGAAGCCGCGGACATTGGAGTAGAGACTGCGAAGAAAACTATTAATGCCGCGCGTGATGCTCTCGAGATGGGTTACGAGCCTGCGGACAGGATTATGGAGCGCAGAAAATCTATTGGAAAAATCCAGACTGGTTCTAAAGAACTAGACAAGCTGTTGGGAGGCGGAGTGGAAACACAAGCAATAACCGAAGCGTACGGAAAATTTTCTTCTGGAAAATGCATTGCTGGCAGCACACCTGTTTTTTACTTGAACGATGAGCAATCCCATTTGGAGCCAATTGAGGAAACGTATGCGAAATACGCGGGCATGCACGGGGAAAAGCCTTTCGAGAACGGCTTTATCGTGGAAGGAGCGCCTATTTCCGTTTACGGCTTGACTGGCGAGGGTTTGACTAAAGAACGCGTTTCGCACATTTACAAAGAAAAAGTTGAAAAGCTCGTAAAAATTGAAACAAAGAGGGGGCGAGAACTCTCAATCACATTGCCTCACCGTCTTTTAACGTTAAGCAGTGAAGGAATAGTTTGGAAGCAAGCAGGAGAAATTTTGAAAGGCGACTGCATTGCTTGCCCGCGCGCGTTAAGCGTAAGCGGCGCTGGCGCATTAACTGAAGACGACGCGTACTTTCTGGGTTTTTTCGTTGCAGAAGGAACAGCCAACCCGCTTTCTATAGACACGACTGACGAGGTTTTGAAAGACTGGCTTGCGCAATACGTTCAAAACCGGTTCGGTTTTACTCCTACAATAGAAAAACGAGTTTCAGAGAAAGAAAACAGAAAACCGGTTTACCGAGTTCTGTTGAGGGAACGCACGAGTGAATTGCTTAAAGACTTACGAAACTCGAATGCAGCAGGCAAACACGTTCCTCAAGAAGTTTTCACTGCTTCTGAAAGCGTGAAAAAAGCGTTCCTCGCAGGCTACGTTGAAGGCGACGGGTACTTGGGCTCAATGGTCGAGTTGACTACTAAAAGCAAGAAACTCGCGGAAGACTTGGCGTACTTGTGCACAATGCTCGGAATAACTGCGAGCAGGACGAGAAAACAGCACAAGAAATACGGAGTGTTCCAGAGAGTGTTCATAGGCGGAGAGTCGAGAAAAGCGTTTGAAGAACTGCCTTACAAGCTGAAGAAATACGTTGCAGGAGGCTCGCGCACGCTTCACGGCTACCCTCAGGAAACAACCCGCTTGATAAAAAACGTTTTCAAGAACAGCCTCGGCGGTGGCAGGGGCAAGCACAAGAAAGTTTTCGGGAAAAGCGCTATTAGAGAAGAAAGCGAAATGCTGTGGGCAATCTTTTCAGGGGCTCCAAAGCAAAGAATAACGCCTCAAACCATGGCAAGCGTTATCAGCTTTTTTAATGAAGGCGCGCAATACTTGAACGGCTTGCTGGCTGGAAACGCTCTCGCTGGCACTGACAGAGTGAAACAACTAGACCTCATAAGCAAGCTGCCGTTCGCGTTTACTTTGCTGCACGAAAAACTGAAAATGTCAAAAGCAGGGGTTAAAAACTATCTTTCGCGAGGCATTCCTGAAGAAAAAACAGGAGAAGTTTCAAGCATTGTCAAAAACGAATTAGAAAACAGGCTTGCGTTGTTAAAAAAAGGAATAGAACAGTTGAAAATAGTTGCTTGCTTCGAGTGGGACGAAGTCAAGCAAGCAGCATCAATCGATTACGACGGCTTTGTTTACGATTTTGTAGTGCCTAACGGGCACACGTTCATTGGCGGAAATATTCCCACCCTGCTCCACAACACGCAGCTTGGCTTTCAACTGTCCATCAACGTTCAAAAGCCTGTAGACCAAGGCGGGTTGGGTGGCGCGTGCTTGTTTGTTGACAGCGAGTCCACGTTCAGGCCAGAGAGAATTTCGCAAGTCGCGAAAAGCATGGGTCTAGACCTTGAAGAGGTTTTGAAAAACATTTTCGTCGCGAAAGCAGTGAACAGCGACCACCAAATGGTGTTAATCGACAAGGCAGAGAAAATCGTGAAAGAAAAAAACATTAAAATAGTCATTATAGACTCTATCACGAGCTTGTTCAGAATGGATTACATGGGCAGGGGCGCGCTCGGAGAACGCCAGCAGAAGCTGAACAAGCACTTGCACACTCTCCAAAAACTCGCTGACACTTACAACATCGCCATCTACATTACGAACCAAGTGATGGACGACCCGAGCATAATGTTCGGCGACCCCACGAAACCCATTGGAGGCCACGTGCTCGCCCACCTCGCAACTTACAGAGTATACTTGAGGAAAGGCAAGGAAGAAAAAAGAATAGCCCGCCTTGTAGACAGCCCGAACCTCCCGGAAGCAGAATGCGTTTTCAGAGTAACTCCAGAAGGATTGAAGGACTAAGTGATGAAAATGAACGAGGACGCTAAGAAAATCAAGAAAGCAAACAAAGAAAATGACGATGCGCGCTTCAAAACGCTTTTGGAAAAAGGGTTTTCAATGGGCAAACTAAAATACAAAACTAAGGAAGAACTCCATGGCTGTTCTAATGAACAATAATAGTTCTTCCCATTTTACTCCTCCACTCTATACACTTTCGCTCCTTCCCTGGTTGCTCCGTTCAACTTTATTCCTACTGACTGGCCTGCGTTCGCGCTTTGAATAGGAAGCCTGTCAATCTGCATGCTTTCAACAACTTGCTCTACCACAAGCGCTTCAGCCGCCTCGCCCTTTTCTACACTAATCTTGTCTCCTACTTTCAAAGCTCCGTTCAACTCGATTGCCGCAACGCCTACTTTGTCGAAAAAACGCTTTACAACTCCAACAAGCACTTTGCCCATCCTCTCCCACCTCCAACGACAAAAATTGCGTTTTCCACTGCATATAAAACTTTCTCCCTCCTTATAAACAAGCAATGAACATGCAAAAAATGCTGAACCCCCGCGCAATACTCGTTGCACTCGCAATACTCGCGCTCTTGCTTCTTGCTTTTTCCTTCTACCATCAACTCCAGCAGAATAAGCCTCACTCACAAAACATTTCCATCCTCATTCTTCCTGATGGCTTTCAAGTGAAAGCAGAACTCGCGCTCACTCCAGAACAGCAAGCGAAAGGACTAATGTTCCGCGCGAGCCTGCGCGAAGACGAAGGAATGCTCTTCATCTTCCCTTCTAATTACACTCCAAGCTTTTGGATGAAAAACACGCTCGTTCCACTCGACATTGTTTTCCTCGACGAAAACATGAAAGCAATCGCTCTCTTCGAAAACGTTCCCCCCTGCACTACTGAGCAATGCGCGCATTATTATCCAAACCAACCTTCTTCTTTTGCGCTCGAACTGCCTTCATTCACAGCAAGAAAACACGACTTGACGGAAAACTCGAAAATAAACTACGCGAAATAAACACGCCTCTCGAGAAAGACTCTGACGAAGCATTAGACTTGGAAGCGCGCCTTGACATTCTCAAAAACCAGATTGCTATTGCAAAAGGCTTGAACGAACTGCGTGCTGTAAACTACGCGCAAGCATTCACAGAAGCGCAGTTGGCTGAAATAGAAGAGAAAACGAAAGCAGTGCAGAAAGCAGTAGTTGCGATAGGCCAGCCTGAGCCGAAAGATGATTTGATTCACTTCCTGCGCACTCTGCGCAAGCCACTGGAAGAATTCAAGAGCGCGCACTTGCAATGTGAAGATTCAGACGATTTGCTCACGCTGTTGCAGGTAGGTGAAGTTCCGCGCCACAGCTGCCAAAGCTATTTGAGCGGAAGCCACAACCACTGCCTGCTCGCGTACGTTGCAGATGCGAACAAGAAAGCATTAATTGTTAGAGACGAGACTGGAAAAATCCGCGCCCGCGCGATAATGAAACTATTCACTGCAGAAATAGACGGAAAAACAAAACCGGTTCTCCTCGTCGAGCCGTTGTACACAGACTCTACAAATTCCGAGTACGGCAGGCTCATTGCGTTGCACGCGTTGAGAAAAGCGAATGCAGTTGGTGCAGTGCTTGCTTCAACGTGGATTGTGGACAACAGGGAAAAAGAGCAGCCGGGAGAAAAACGGCCTGTAGTAAACCTTGAAACAGACTTGGGAAAACTCGGGTACATCATTCACCAACAAGAAGCAACAATCGTTTCACCGCCGAGCTTGAACCCGTGGGAGTACAGCGACACATACGGAGTGCAAGACGCGAAGCACGGCTATTCAAAGAAAGTAAAGCTCAACTTCATCGAACGCGTTCCAAGAAGAGAATTAGTGCAAGCATACGCGGAACGAGGCGAAGAACTGCCTCCATTAGTAATAAAAGTATGGTCAAGCCCAGAACAAGTTTCAGCAATGTAACCAAGTTTTAACCGCGCGAGAAAACACAGGCAGTAGAAACAATCCAGCTTGCTTCACGCGAAAATATTTTTTTCCTCTAGAAGCTTTTTTTTGTTTTTTTCTATTCCAATTTTTCAGCTTACTACTGCCATTTTGTTCGCGCTTTTTTCAATCACGAGCACTCGCGCTTCAGGGTTCTGCTTCAACTGCTCGTCGAGCCATGCTTGGCCGTCGCGCACTGGCGTCATGTGGATTTGCTTTAGTTTTTCTTCAGTCAATTTTCCTTTCTCGCTCACGAAAAAGCACACGTCAATAGAATTCACCAATTCCCCCATCTTGTAAGCTTTCTGCATTCCCACCCTAAAGTTTTTCTTAATATATTCCAGTACTTCATTCTTCGGCTTGCTCAACGCGCTAATGAACGCCTCGGTAGCGCCTCCTTCAGGCCCGAACCCGTCCCTGCACTCTGCAACTACAAGCATTTTTCCTCCTTGCTTCACTCCTCCTTTCGTCATGTCCATTCCGTTCTGCACGTAGTAAAGATGCTTGTCGCCAGGGTAAGGGCCGTTCCCGCAAACGAGAATATCCGCAGGCTCGATTTTGAATACAAAATTTTCCCTAATCACTTTAATTCCAGCTCGCGTTACTGCTTCAGGCTCTCCTGCTCCAGCCCAGAAAATTCCAAGCTTTCCGTCCTTCTTCTCGCTCACGTCCATTAAAATAAACGCTGTCTTTCCCTTCGTGACTATTCTGAACGAGTCAAGCATGTCGTTCGCAACCGGATTGTCTGTCTTCTCAGAGTCAAACGGGTGCGAGCACACCGTCGCTTTTTCGTTCAACACGTGGTAATGGTTTTGAAGAATAGTCTTGTACGCGCACGGACCTGGAATTGAAATTCCCTTCAAGAAATTAGAATAGCCAGCGAAATAATGAGGCTTCATGTTTCCAGCGTAAACCATCACGTCAGACGCAACGACTTTTTTATT
>JACRGF010000028.1 GCA_016212395.1 Microcaldota archaeon | reverse complement strand
TGTCAAAGAGAAAAAGTGGGCTGATTAAATGAAGTTTTGGTTTCTATTGAAAATCATTTTATCATTTATCCTAGTCTTTTTCATATTCTTAGATTTATCCTCGTACTACAATTATTGTACGCGTGGGGGCTCTGATTATGAACTGTATTCTCTATGCAGACGTTCTATAATCCATGTTTTTGCTTACATTTTTGGTCTTAGCTGTCTTTGGAGTATTGAGTACGTATTCAAAAATAGTGGGAAGAGCGGTTTTAGAAATAGCAAGTAAGTTACGTACAATTTTGCCAATTGTTGCAGCGCCCGAATTAACGAGATGGGGCTTCTGAAGCATCGGTCGTTCGGATGTATTCGCCGAAAAGACTGTGGAAAAGCTCGTAGCTTCCTCTTTTTACTTTTCTAATGCAGTGGCTGTTTCCAAGGCGGGTGAGGTATGTGCCTAGGTAAGACGGTTCTTTTTTCAGATGGCTGGCAAACTCTGTCAGGCTCAGCGGTTTTTTTGCAATGGCCAGCACGCGCAATATTTTTTTTTCTTCCTCGCTGGCAGAGTTGTACATGTCCTCGAACAAATGCAGTTCCAGCTGTTCTATTATCTGCGGTCTAAGCGCGCGGTACACTTCACCGGTAACGTTCTTTTTCGCTTCTTCGCACACTACAAAACCCATCATCTGCACAATATACGGGTGTCCCTCGCTATCCTTGGCCATCTCTTCCAAAACTTCTTTGCTAATATTTATTCCAGAGGCAGCGGCTGGTTTTCTCAGCGCCTCTTTTGTTTCTTCGTTACTGAGTGGAGGGAGCTTTATCGGGTTCAGGAAGCGTGCAAGAGGGGAATGCAATTCTTTCATCTCCTTAAAGAGCGTAAGTTTCCCAGATAAAACAAGCATGTACCCGCAGTGCTCCTCTGAAAGGCGCAGCAGAGCGTTCCTGAGATAGTGAAGCGCCCCTTCGATTGCTTCGAGTTGTTCCGCTTCGTCTATCATGAATATTATCGCTGGGACATCGCCTTTCACTTTATCCCATATCTCTTTGAGCCGGTATCTGAACTGTGTCTTCACCTCGGCTTTTTCTGTCTTTTGAACGCTAACGCCAGCCCCAAAAAGGGAAACTGAAACATCGTATTTATCGAAGAAGCCCTTGAGTTTCGCGCGCGTTTTTTCTATCACTGAATATGCGATGCCGGACTGTTTCAATTCATTGAGAAGGTGCTTGAGAAGTTCATCGATGGTCTTTATTGACGGGTCCAACTCGATTCTGACAACAAGGCATTTTTCTTCCTTTGAGAGATGGGCGAGGTAGCGGACAAGGGAAGTTTTTCCTATCCCTCTTTCTCCAAGAATCGTCAGGTTATGCGGGTTCCCCTCCTTCGCGTTTTTAAGATACGACTTGAATCGCTCAATCTCATTATTCCTTCCAACAAAGTATTCTGGGTCGACTATAGAGCCAGGCCGGAAAAGGTTTACTGCCATATGAATCACAGTTTTTTTTAACACCTTAAACTTTTTAAACATTTCCGTGTTTAATCTGACATATGTGTAGCATTCTTATAGTGGTGGATATAAAAGAGAAAAAACTCACAAGATTCGGAGCTGTCGCTTCTGTGAGTTTGAAAGAGTTGTAGCGCCCGAATTAACGAGATGAGAACTGCAACTGTGGGTATGCGTACTACAAGCATGCGCGTTGATGCTGGTTGTAGCGCCCGAATTAACGAGATGAGAACTGCAACTTAGACCTGTACTATCATCTATCATTCTCAAAAGTTGTTGTAGCGCCCGAATTAACGAGATGCGAAATGCGGCAATGGCGGGTTTACTTCATCATTGCTCTTACTACGTACCTTCCTCTTTGTTCTATTTCTTCGAGTTGCTTAAGGGTTGCTTCAGCGTTTTTCGCTTTTTTTTCGTATGCTTGGATGAATTTCGCGTATTTTTTCTTGTCTGCAAGAGCTTTTTTCATTAACAGCAAGTCCACTGCTTTTTCTTCTGTTTCGCGGGAAAACCCGCCTAACCCGAAGTCTATTATCGTCGCCTTGTTTCCGTCAACTATCACGTTTGCCGGAGTAAAGTCTCCGTGCACGATGTTCGCGTCGTGCAGTAACGCGAGGTATTCACCTACTGTCTTTAAAGTGCGTGAAATATTTTTGTTTTCCAACTCATCCCTCAGCAGTTTTCCTTTTATGAATTCCATCGTTATGTCGAATTCTTCCACTCCGAGCACTGTTGGCACGCGCGCGCCTGTTTTCTTTGCTTCTCCCAGAATGCGCGCTTCAGTGCGCGTGCGCGTTCTCCTCAGTTTTTCGTCCAATTCCTTCACTCTATACTTTTTCTCCACTCTTTTTTTCACTACCGCGCGTTCTCCGAGAAAATCAGTTCCATATAATTCTGCTTCAGCGCCCCACGAGAATGGTTTTGCTGAGGAAGTTTCGTCTTTAGGAGTTTTGGGGTTTTGAAGTTTTGGAGTTTCGAGGTTTTGCAGTTTTTCTTTTTCCATGCTGTTCTCCTCTTTTTGCTTTTCTTTCACCATAATTCTACTTCGTCTGTGCTGGTTTTGGAGTTTCGAAGTTTTGTAGTTTTGGGCTTGTTTTTCTTTCACCATAATTCTACTTCGTCTGTCCTAAACTTTTGGATTGCTTTCACTTCGCTTTGTTTTTCCGCCATTCCGTGTTGTTGCATCAACAGTCCAGTGTATGCTATCATCGCGCCGTTGTCTGCATTAAACTCTCCTGGCGCTACTCCGAATTTCGCGCCGTGGGGTTCAGCCATTAGCTGGAGCATTTTTTGAAGTCGCGTGTTTTGTGCTACCCCCCCGCATGCGACTACTTGTTTTTTCCGCGTTAGCGCGAGTGCTCGTTCTGTTGCTTCAACGCACATCGAGAAAGCGGTTTCCTGTAACGAATAGCACACGTCTTCCTTCCTCGTTGTCTGCAGTTTTTTTATTGCGTGCGTCAACAAGCCTGTGAACGTCAAGTCCATTCCTTTCACTGAGTAAGGGAGTTCAACGTATTTTCCTTCGCGCGCGAGTTGTTCCACCACTGACCCGTGCGCCCACTCCAGCCCAAGGTTGCGCGCGAACACGTCAATCAGGTTTCCTATTCCAATGTCCAGCGTTTCCCCCACCACGTGGTAGCGTTTGTCGTGTTTTACTATTACTTGCGTGTTTCCACCGCTCACGTAAAGCACGAGCGGGTCGCTGAAGCCAGTAGCGAGTTTAGAAATTTCAATGTGCGCGATGCAGTGGTTTACTCCAACGATTGGCACGTTGAGGTTGAGTGCAAGGTTTTTTGCTGCGACTACTCCAACTTTCAGGCACGCGCCCAATCCAGGGCCTTTCGAGTAAGCAATCAACCCTACGTCTTTGACGCGTATTCCTGCTTTTTCAACTGCTTCTGCCACTAGCCTCTCGAAGTTTTCAGAGTGGTGGTCTGCTGCTTTCCGCGGGATTATTCCTTCTCCTTTCGGAGTCTTGTAGAGCGCGCGAATGTTTGAAAGCACTTTGTTTCCTTCTACAACTCCAATTCCCAGCGTGTGTGCAGTTGATTCTATTCCAAGACAAATCATTCAAATCGCCTTTTCACGGGCTTGCGAGCGTCATTAGTGTTATTGAGATTAAGTTAAATAAAACGTGCGCGGTTATTGGGACGACGAGCGTTTTGTGTTGCTTGAGCTGCAACGCCAGCATTATTCCTACTGCGAACGCGCCTATTATTTCCACTTTCGAGCCGTAGCTGAAGTGCGCGAGCGCGAACAAAATCGACGAGGCGATTACTCCAATGCGTGGAGAGAGAAAGCCTCTGAAGAACACTTCTTCGGAAATCGGCGCTATTACTATTGCAAACACTAGAATGTACAAAGGAAGGCTTGTCACTTTCTCGAGCACTTTCGCTTGGTCGTTGAACCCGAGCGCGAGCGTTGTTATTCCTATCATTGCTACTACAAAAAACATTGCAAGCGTCCAACACGCTCCTTTCAACATGTTTTGCGCGAGTTGTTCTCTTGTTGCCGCGAGTTTCTGGAGCGCTTGGCTAAAGCTCGTTTGGTTGTTTTTCCACATCCAGTAGAACGGCGCGAGGAGCATGAATGCGCTTAACGCGATTGTCGGGAAGTAAGGTGATGTAATGCTTGTCGCGAGCGTGAGCAAAAGGTAGAACGTTACTGCGGCAATTGTTGCTTTCAGGCCTTCGAGTTCTTTCAGCACTCCCAGCCACACGCCTACTGCGAGAAAGTAGAGGAGCAAGGGAACGTAATTAGTGAAACTCGTTGCTGTAAATAAAGAGTAAATTACTGCGTACAAGACTGCTGTTGCCTTCAACCCGATTTTCGGTTGCAGTATTCCCCTGAAAATTATTTCAGTCAGCACGAGGATTGCGAGGAGCAATGGCAGTGTGAGCAAGTTGTTTTGAAGTGCATTTGCTTGTGCGTTCGTTTCTGTTGCGTAGAATGCGTTTTGCAATTCGTTCGTTTGCGTGTTTATTGCTTGCGCGAGCTGGCTTAAGTCGAACGCGTTTATCGCTATGGCAGAGAAGAAGAGCAGGGGTACTGAAAAGATTATTGCCCCTATTATTTCCGAGCAAGTGTTTGTGCTGTTCTTATTTTTTTTCAAAGTATCCACACTTTCCGCACGAGCGCCTGTTCGCGTGTTCAGCGAGGCGCACTCCGCTTCCGCATTTCGGGCACGGCTTTGTTTTTTTGTAGGGCTTGAATTTTTTTTTCGCTTTTTTTTCTTCAGCCATCGAGTCACCTTTGACGAGATATTTCGACCGATTCGTCGGTCGAATTTATTATTGTTCCCCTTTAGTTTTATTTTTTTTCAGGGGCTTTCTTTTCTTCTTTTTTCTTCGGGCCTTTTTCGCCTCGTTCTCTTCTCAGCTTGTATTCTTCCTCTATTTTCATGCTTGCTTCGTCTTTGTATACTTTCGCGAAGCCTGTTGCCATTGCTATTCCGAATCCCTGTTTTATTTCAACTATTACGAGTTTCGGGTCTGCTCCGAGTTTAGAGCACAGTGCTTCCTTCACTTCCTTTCTGTTTGGTGTTGGTCCGCTGCCTACTACTGAAAAGTTTACTTCCTTTCTGTTGAGCAGAGTGTTTTCTTTTTGTTGTGATATCTCCAAGTCCACTGCAATCCCTTCCCTTTTTTGAGATTTGTTAGTATACTCTTGTTACTATTCGTTTGCCCATTGTTTCCATGTAGTCTATTTGCTTGCCCGCGCTTGCATCGCTCTTGAATTCTTCAGGCATGGTGATTTCGAATACTTCAAAAGAAGCAGCGTCCATCACTTGCGCGTTGTTTTCAGCGATTGAAATGATTTGCCCGCTTTTGCGTTCTATGTTAGGAACTTCACAGTCCGCGTCCGACGGCTTCAGTATCGTTCTTTTTTCTCCGTTGAACACGCCTATTCCCACTACGCGCATTTTTGCAGCGCCGTGTTTTCCAGGCGCGCTTGTTTCGATTGAAACGATTTTGCACGGCACGTCATCAATCAGCACGAATTTTCCTATTTTCAGTTCCTTCATTATTCCAAACATTTTTTCATTGCTCATTCTAAGCCACCAACGCAACGGGATTATTCAACTAATATTTATAATAGCTTGCACTAACTGTCGTTCATGCGCTCTATCGACTCGCATTGCCACTTGAATTCTTTTCCTGAAAGCGATTTAGCTTCAGTAATCGAGGAAGCGAAAGCGTTTGGCTTGCGTGCTATTGTTTCGAGCGGTTTTGATTTTGAGAGCAGTGTGCGGAATGTTGAAATCGCGCGTGCGAATGAAGGCTTTGTTTTTCCTGTTGCTGGCTTTGCTCCCCAGCGCGCGCAGGAGTTTGGTGATGTTGACGTTAAAGCGTTCGAAGAATTGCTTGAATTAAGCAGTGTTGTTGCTGTGGGTGAAATCGGTTTGGATTTCAAGTGGGGTGACAGTGAAGAGAAGAGGAAGAGGCAGGAGAAAGCGTTTAGGTTGTTTTTGTCTTTTGCGCGTGAAAACAATTTGCCTGTTGTTGTTCACTCTCGTTCTGCTGAAGCGCGCGTTTTGGAGGTTTTGCGCGTTGAGCGCGTTGAGCGCGTGCTCATGCACTGTTTTTCCGGGGGTAAGGAGGAGGCGCGCGCGTGCGTTGACAGAAACTACTTCATTTCAGTTCCTCCTGTCGAGAGCGGTTCGCGCTCGCGCATGCTGAAAACTGTTCCGCTCGAGTTTTTGCTTGTTGAAAGCGACGCTCCGTTTATCGGGGGGAAACCGATAGATATAATAAAGTCTGCGGAACTAATTGCTCGCGCTTTGAGTGCTGGTGTTGGCGAGGTGGAGAAAGCGGCTCTGGCTAATGCAAAGTGTTTTTTTGGTTTGAAGCCTTGATTTTTTTTCAGCGTGATTTTTTTGGTTGTAAAAGAGCTCGAGCAAAAGCTGAAGGCGTTGCTTAAGAAGGAGAAGGAGAAGGAGAAGAACATTGCTTTCCTAGTTGACGGCCCTAACGTTATCCGGAAAGAGATTAATGTTGATTTGGAGAACGTGAAGAGGAAGGTTGAAAAGTTCGGAAAATTGAAAGTGTGCAAGCTTTACTTGGACCAGTATGCGAGCGACAAGCTCATCGAGGCAGTAACCAACCAGGGGTACGAGCCGATTATCACTACTGGGGACGTTGATGTTACAATGGCTGTTGACGCGATGCAGCAAGTGTTCAACCCTGCAATTCAAATTATCGCGTTGATGACGCGCGACATTGATTTCAGGCCAGTGCTCGTGAAGGCAAAAGAATTAGGCAAGGACACTATAATCGTCGGAGCTGAGCCTGGCTTTTCTGTCGCGTTGAGGAAGACGGCTGACATTGTAATAATGGCTGAACAGCGTTAATCCGCAGGCAATTGGTGGTTTTGTAGTTTAGGGGTTTTGAGGTTTCGGAGTAATAATGGCTGAATAACATTGGCCAGGCAGTAGTTTATTTCGCGTTTGAATTTTTTTTTAGAGGTGAGGCGAATGACGGAAAAAAGGCCTTTCGACATTTTGAACAACGCGCTTGGAAACAACGTGTTGATTCGATTGAAGGGAGGAGTTGAAGTGCGGGGCAAAATGGCGAGCTACGACGTGCACATGAACCTCGTTCTTGAAGAGACAGAGCAATTGGAGAGCGGGGAAGTCAAAAGAAAACTCGGCACGATGCTAGTGCGCGGAGACAACGTGGTATTCATTTCTCCTTGAAGAAGCAGTCTTTTCTCTTTCTTTTAATTTTCTTTTCTTTATTTGCGCTGGTAAATTTCAACGAGCGCGCCTTTTTCAAAACAGTTTTCAATGAGCTTGAATGCTTTCTCTTTATCCTTCCAGTCCAAAAGTATTGAAATCGAGTCGTAGGAAGAGGAAACAGCGACGATGTTGATGAATTCTTTTGCGAGCGGGCCTGTAACGCTCACGAGCACTCCGCTTCGCTCTCCAATCTCTTTTCCAGTTACTGTAATCAACGCAACGTTTTTCTCTACTGTGAGCGAGTCGAACGCGCAGTCCTTTTGTATAACGCGCCTTAATGCTTCAGCAGCGCGCTTTCCGTCCTCTTCTACTACTGCGAAGGACAACGAGTACTCGCCTGATGAAATGCAGTAAACGTTAACGTCGTTCTCGTACAACGCAGTGGAAAGCCTTGCCATAATGCCGGGAGTAACGCGCACTTTCTCTCCAGTAACCGTGATAAGCGACATCGGGTGCTTGTACATCTTCAAGTCCATGGACATTCATTAGAAAGAGAAAATATAAAAGGCTGTCTTAGCAAAAAGTAGTTTCCTTACAATTCTCGATTTGGATACTGTTATTCGAATCAACACACGCTATTAAATGGGCTCGTAGCTCAGCAGCAGAGCACTCGCTTGGCGTGGTCTTCCAACTTTCGAAACTTCAAAACCAACGAAGCAAAACTTGGAAACCCCTTAATGCGAGGGGCCGGGGGTGCGATAGAAAGTTTTCAGTTTTCAGTTTTGAAGTTTTGAAAGCGTTTCCGCTTTTCCCCCCGAGTCCATAACAACGTTTTCAGTTTTCGGTTTTGTGTTTTGCGTGGTTCTGAAAACTGAAAACTCAAAACTGAAAACTCTTTGTGAGCCCGTAGTCGAATGGCAAGACGTTACCCTGACACGGTAAAGACTCCCGGTTCGATCCCGGGCGGGCTCACTAAAATTGTTTTGCGTCTTGAAGTTTTGCGTTTTGGAGTTTTGGTTGCGCATGGTTGTTTTTGATTCGTTTCAGCATCTTGGAGAGCGTTTTTCGTGTCCTTGTTGCGGTAGGCTTCACGAGATTTTGGTGAAGCGTGTCGTTGTCCGCTCTGGCGCGTTGAGTGACGTGGGCGAAGTCGCGCGTGATTTGAGCTTGGGTTCGCGTGTTTTGATTGTTGCTGACGAGACTACTTGGAGTGTTGCAGGCAAGAGTTTGAGCGTTGACTTGAAGGCTAAGGGTTTTGACGTTAAGCGCGCGTTGCTTCCTGTTGATTCTTTTGAAGGCCGCCCGGTTGCTACTGATTTGAACGGCGAGCTTGTTGCTCGGAAAGTGGTGGGCGTTGATTTTCTTGTTGGCGTGGGAAGCGGCACTGTTCTTGACGTTACGAAATACGCTGGTTTTTTGAAGGGCAAGCGGCACGTTGCGTTTCCTACTGCGCCGTCTATGAACGGCATTGCGTCGAACGTGATGGCGTTGAAAGTGCATGGTGTTAAGACTACTAATCCTGTCGCGCCTCCTGTTGCTGTCGTGTGTGATTTGAACGTGTTGTGCGAGGCGCCTGTTGAAATGGTTGCTTCAGGGTTTGCGGATTTGATGAGCAAGCCTACTTCTTTCACTGACTGGAAGTTGTGTGACGCTGTCCGCGGTTGTGATGCGTGCGCGAGGCACTGCAAGTTATGCCCTCTTCCGCGCGAGACTTCGAAGAATTACGAGGCGAAGTGTGCTGCGAGCGCGAAGGAAGTGGGCGAGCGCACTACTCGAGGCATAGAATTGCTTACGTTGGCTTTGTTGAATTCCGGGTTCAGCATGACGCTTGCAGGCTCGAGTGCTCCGGCGTCTGGTGGAGAGCATTTGCTTTCGCACTTGTGGGACATGGCTGCTAAATCAAACGGCAGGCGGACTGGCTGGCACGGCCAGCAAGTGGGCGTCGCGACTATTATCGTCGCGTGCTTGTATGAAGAGTTGCTGTCGCGGAGTGTAGGCGAGTTTGATTTCAGCGTGTTGGAAGATGATTACGTGAGTGAGGAAAGCGCTCGCGCGATTTTCTCGCGCGTGTACGGGAGCGAGCTTGCAAGTGAAGTGATGCATTTTTACTCTAAAAAGTTTCTTGATTGGAGCGACAAGAAAGTTGAGCTTGAGCGTCTCGTCCAAAACTGGGACGCGTTCAAGAAAGACATTTCCGCTTACACTGAAAAATGGCAGTCTGTAAGGGAAAAACTCGAGGCTGTTGGTTCTGCAGTGAACGCGAGCGGGCTTGGCTTGAAGCAAGGTGAAGTTGACCACGCGCTGCGCTACTCCCGTTTTATCCGCGAGCGTTATACTGTGCTTGACTTGGCGAGCGAGCTTGGAGTGCTGAACGTTTCCACTGCAAGGAAAATACTCGACGAGACTGGAGTGCTGGAGTAATTGGTGAAATTTATGTTGCTGGTTTTAACTTCTTTTTCAAGCAAGGGGAAAGCGTTGAGAGTTGCGAAAATTTTAGTTGAAGAAAAGCTAGTTGCGTGTGCGTCTATCCATTCGTGTGTTTCTGTCTATTCTTGGAAAGGCTGGTTGAAGGAAGAGTGCGAGTGGGAATTGGTTTTGAAGTCGAGCGGGAAGAATAAGAAAAAGTTGGAAGCGCGTTTGAAAGCATTGCATTCTTTCGAGTTGCCTCAAATCGTTTTCTTGAACGCTGAAGTGGGCAAAGAGTACGCCGAGTGGGTTGAAGGCGAAGAGAAATAAGGCATGGCGGGATAACGCGGTTGCTTTTTTTTTTTACATTATTCCCTTGAATAAGAAGTCGAGCGCGAGCAGTATGATTGCGAGTATCACCCATGTTACGAGGACGAAGATCGGCGCTATTTTCGCGCCGTTTTTCTTGTTTCCTGTTTGCACTACTGCTATTATGAACGACGCGCACGCTGCTGTGAGCGTGCACGCGAAGAATGCGAACACGAGGAATTCTCCTGATTTTATGGGTGGTGCTGTGGGCGTGATTGGGAGTGCTGTTGGAATGTTTTCCATTGGAGGCGCGCGTTCGAATACTGTTTCCAGCATGTTGACGAGCTTGTATGAAACTCCGAATAGGAACGGCGAGCCTATGATTGACGCGACGAGAATGAATATGACGTATGCGAGCATTGACGCCGATACTTCCTTGAACAGTATTTGCATGTTTCGAATGTCTGACCCTGTGCGTTCGAGTATTTCGCCCATTTCGCCTCCCGAGGCTATTCCTTGCTTTATGAGTGCGATAGACCTCTTCAAGTACCTTGAGTTGAATCTTGCAGCGAGCTTGTCGAGCGATTGGCCGAACGGCTCGCCTCCGAATGTTCTTCTCGCTGCGATTTCCACTTCTTTGGCGAACAATCCGAATTCAGGTCGCGCGGCGAACCACAGTGCTTGGTCTACTGGCATGCCTGCGCGCACGTTTGCTGCGGAAAGCTGGAGAAAGTCCGGGAGCACGCCTTCAACTTGCTTTTTGCGCGCGTCTACTGCGAGGAGAATGAACGCGTAGGCGAACATTAGCGTGAAGATTGAAAAGAACGCGATTGCGACTGTTGCGAACAGTGTGTAGGCTGCAGCGTTTGAAGCATCACCCTCAACTGTTGGAACTATTTCTGCTATTGCGTTCGCGAGCGCAGGCATGAAGCCAGGCCACAAGTAGAGCGTTGCGAGGATTCCGGTGATTGAAACGAGCACGCATGCCGTGACTATTTGGCCTGCCACGAAGTCTGCAGTCTTGTTTATTCCAGCCATTTCCAGAAAGTCTGCTAGGCCTTTCGAAACGTTTCTCGGAGTTATTCTCCCTATTGCTTCAAACAACGGCTCCATTTTCATACCTCTAATTGCGGCCTTGACGATTCAATCATTGTCAGGAAAATGTATTGTATCACTGCGATGACGAAGAATACTGCGACGAGAAGTTCAGGCCCGAACTTCAGGCGCAGGAACGACATGAGTGTTATGGCGAGCGCTATTCCCATTGAAGGAATGATTATGCCGAACACCATGTAAAACATTGCGAGCGGGCTTAGCTTCTGGCCGTACTCTTTTATTGCAATCACTTGCTCCCTGCTCACTTGGTCGAGTATCACTTCAAGCGAGTCTGCAACGTTCGAGCCTGAGCGCAGCGAGTTGACGAGCTGGAGCATTACTCTCTTGAACGAGATTGAAGGCGAGTCTTCAGCCACGTCGTGCATTGCAACGTCCGCAGGCACGCCCACGTTTATTTTTTCGAGAATGCGCGCGAACGCCTTGCTTATCTCCCCATAGTCTCTCGTGATGTTGAGCATTGCGTCGAACAGCGGGACGCCTGCGCGGAGTTCTATGAGCATGTGCCTTCCAGCGAACACTATGTCCTTGTCGATTTCCTTGCTTTTCCTAATCATTTTCACGTCCGGGATTTTCATGTAGTACGCAAAGCCCATCACTAGTATTACTGCGAACAAGGGTGCGAGCCACAGTTTCGTCCAGCCCAGCGCGTCCAAAATTATGAAAAACAGTACTGTAAACGCGAACGCGAGCACGAGCGAGAACACTGACGCGTTCGCGACGAACGTGTTCGGGTCCTCGGGTATTTCCGCCAGCTTTAGTTTCCTCTTCAAGTTCGGGAATTTTGCTGACAAAAAGTTGAGGAGCAGTTCCAACTGGTTCGGGCCTCCGAACTCCGGAGTCTTTCTCGCTACTGGAATTTCCTTTTGCTTCTTCTCTTCCTTTGGAATCGTTATTTGCGCCGGGGGAGTTACCGGCTTTTGAGATGGCTTTGAGGCAATGAATTCTTGAGGCAGAAGCAAAGGCGATTGTGCGAGTTCCTTCTGCGCCTTAGTGAGTTCAGGAGGCAGGACTATTGGAGGAGTCAGTTGCTTTTCCTGCTTCATGAATTCCGGCGGCAGAACTATTGCAGGCATTGGTTGTTTTTCCGGCTTTGCCATGTCGGGAGGCAGGACAATAAGAGGCATTTCTGCTTTCTGGGCGTTTTTAACCAGCCCTGCTGGTAGTTCTAGCTTTTTCTTCTTGCTTCCCTCGTCGCCCTTCTTTTTTGAGTCCTCCTCTCTAGGCATCGCACCACGTTTGTTTTTAGTTAAACGTTAGCGTTTTTATAAAGCTTTCCGTGCACTTTCCTTGCTGTTCCCGTCGTCTTTTTGTTAGGTGTTTATAAACAAGTTCGTGCATAATACTATTGCTGGCGTCGCCTGAGGGGAAACAGGAGGCGCAGGCGATTCGAAAGAGTGAAATCATGAGTAGAACTGTTACTCGAGAAGTTAGGCTTCCTGCCAACATTGCTGTCGGCGTTGCTAGCACTGCTTTCACGCGCGCTGGCGAGCAGAGCAGAAAGGTTGTAGAAGCAAGGTTGATTACTAAACTGCGTTGCCTCAGCCATTTGCTCGGCAGGGAAACGAGCATTTCAATGTTGTTCAAAGGCTCTGAAAAAGGCTCTGTTGCTATTCAAAGGCTTGTTGAAACTATTGAAAGCGTTAAGGAGAATAATGCTGCTTTGGAGACTGTTGAAAAAGAGTTGCGCGAGCAGGCTCTTGAAGTAAAGCAATTCTTTTTCTGGCTGTGCGCGCGAATTGATTCAGGCGAGTCGCGTGAAAGCTTGCTGTTTGACTACGCGCCTCCGGAGTTCAGCTTGAGCATGTTGCGTGCTAATGCTTCCAACTGCGTTTTGTTGATGGACAAGCTCGCTGCAGTGCTTGACGGCACGCACGTTGAAGCGAAACTCGAAATTAAAGCGTTCATGATTCCAGACCAGGTTGCTAGCATCGTCAATCGTGCTGGCGGAGCAGTTATTATTGAACATGCTCACATTGATCTTCAAAGCCTTCCAGTGCACGTTGATTTCCACCGCACTGTCGCTGACATGGTGCATTCTGCGAGCAGGTTGATGACTGCACGCGATTGTTTTGCTGTTACAGTGCGCGTTGACGAAACTCCGAGCGGGGTTGTCTTCAGGGTTTTGACTCGCGGTGCTGAAGTTGACGGGGTTCACGTTGCAGAGCAAGAGCATTTTGCAGTGCACGCTGAAAGGGCAGAAAACTGATTCATCTCGTTTTTGCATTTTTTCGTCAGGTTTATATTCCACCTAAACCTTAATTTTTCGCGTGTGTGGTGGTTGAAAATGGCTGTTAGGCAAGTTCAGGGAGTTAATACTGCCAGTACGGGTATTGGTTTTTTTCCTGTGCGCGCGCGTTCTTTTTCAGAGCGTTTTCAGGAGAGTGCAACGCGTGTTTTTCTTCGTTTGAAGCGCGACCATGGTGCTCTTGCTTTTTCTTTCGAAGGAGAAGCAATCAACGCATCTATTATAGGCGATCACTTGCGGGCTGCAAGGTTTTACGGAGCGAGCGCGAAGAGGTACGTTAAATTAAAAGAATTCGAGAAGGCTGCAGTTCGTTTCAGCGAGCACGGAAAGAGCTTGAGTAAAGTTGCAGTCAAATTATCTTCTGATTATCATTATGGCGCTAATCCGTTCCTTCAGCTTGCGGCAAAGCGTTTCACGCAGGCAGCTAAAGCGTTCGAGAAATCCGCGGTTTATGCTCAAGAAAGTAACGCGTGGAGTAAGGTGTATGATCGGAGTAAGGCGTATTCTTCTGCTGGTGAATGCTATCATTCGGCAGCTGAAGCATTGATGTGTGTTAAAGAGCATAACGAACCTCTTATCGAGCTTGTTCCTCGCGCGCGTTGTCTTTTTCTTTCTGCTGCTTCAGCGTTCGAGAAAGCTGGCAACGAAGCTGAAAAGACTGAAATGTTGCGTGAAGCGGAAAAATTAGGCAAATAATGTTTTTTCTGCGTAGTGCCTGCGTGTTTTTTTCGTGCGTGCTTGTTTCTATTTTTTTTCAGTGATTGTTTTCATTGCTTTGTATTTGTAGACGCGGTGGAATTCGTTGAGCAAGTCGTAGTACTCGAGTTGCGTGATGTCTGCTGGCGATAAGAGCACGATGTCTTTTTCCTGCATTTTGTATTCAGGCAGTTCTACTGGGAGTTTCTGCGCTTTTTTTTCAAGAGTTCGCGCTTCCTTGCTTGCGTCCGCGTATGTTTCGTCTGCCATTCAAAACCCTCTTTTTCTATCATGCAAAAAAATAACGAAAACGTTTGCTGTATTCTCTAACGCGCGCGTATTTTTCGTTCCTCGCGCTTTTTTTGCCTGTTTTTGCGTGATGTTTTGCCCGCGTTCGTTTTGTTTTCGCGTGTTGTTTTGTCCGTGCAGTTTTTTTTTTGCTTTTGCAGTTTTGTCTGTTTACTCAAACTCGAATTTTTTGCCTTTTTTTGCTGTGTTCGCTATTTCTTCAGGCTGCAAGTAGTACGCCGAGACTATTTTTCCCACGTGGTCTACTTCTTTTATTCCTTGTTTTACCATCCATTCGAGTATTTTTGCTTTTTCGCTTACTTCAGCGTCTATTTCTTTTTCAGTCATTCCAGCGTACAACCCGAGCGTGTCGATGAGCGTGTTCATTTTTCCTACTTCTTTCATTTCGTCTGTTCTCGGGTCGAGGCGGTAGATTACGTTGGCGTCCCCGCCTTTTTTTATTTCAGCGAACTCGAGCGTCCTGCGTATTCCTTTCCTCCTGTTCCTGTATTGGACGATTACTGCTGAGAGCACGTCTATCATTGGCTTTGGCAAGTCTATGGGCGGGTTTGTGAGCCGGCTTACTGCTTCCTGCGCGTTGTCCGCGTGCAGCGTCGCGTATACGGAGTGCCCGGTGTGCATTGCTTCGAACAGTATTTCCGCTTCTCTTTTCCTTCTTACTTCTCCTACCACCATCCTGTCTGGCCTCATTCTCAGCGCGTTCACGAGCAAGTCGAGCATTGTCACTTCTCCTTTTCCCTCGGCGTTCGGCTCGCGTGTAGAGAGCGGGACCCACTGGAGGAAAGCAGGCAGGGTTATTTCCCTCGTGTCTTCTATTGAGATTATTCTTTGGTTTGGAGGGAAGAAGCACGCGATGGCGTTGAGGAAGCTTGTTTTTCCGCTTCCAGTTCCTCCAGCTATCAATAGCGACAATTCGTTTTGAATGCAGAGCCACACGAGTGCTGCGACGCTTGACGAGATGCAGTTTGCTTCGATGAGCATGGGTATCGTCCACGGGTTTCTTGAAAACTTTCGTATCGTAATCGTGTTTCCTCCTGTAGAAATCGGGAACAGCGTGGAGTTCACCCTGTCTCCGCTCGTCAAGTGCGCGTCCATGAGCGGGTTCAGCACGTTTATCTGCCTTCCCACTCTCCTGCCAATCATTGCCGAATAGTCGTATATTGCTTCTTCTGTTTTCAAGCGAATGTTTGTCTTGCACCACCCGAATTTTTTGTGGAACACCCACGCGTAATCCGCGGACGAGTTTACCACCAGCTCTTCGAGGTTTTCGTCGTGCATCGGCGGTTCCAATTCTCCTAAGCCGATAGTGTTTTGGATGAGGTAGGAGACTAAGACTTTTTTCGACTGGTCGTTTAGCGTTGGAAAGTGTTTTTCGAGAAGCCTGCGCGCTTTTTCCTCGAATTTTTGTTTTACGAGCGTTGCTTGCTTGGGGTCGACTATCTCGCTCAAGTCGAGTTTTACTTCAGTGACCAGCTCGCCCCTGATTTGCGTGTTGAGCACAAGCTTAGTGCCTTCCGCGAGGCCTTGGATTTGCGTGAGGTAGAACGGCACGAAGCTGTCGCTTCTCGTGATTATTTTCACGTTTACAGGCATTCCGTCAATGTCGAACGAGTAAGCGTCCAGAGTTTTTTCTTCTACTGCCATTCTGCTCCCTCCTTTGCCGGGCGTTTTTTTCGCCCATTCTTCCAATCAATTCGATTATTTTCATTGAGCTGGTTTTTCGTCGCCCATTTTCCTTATCAAGTCGATTAATTCCTTCTTCTTGTCCGCGTACGCGTCTTCCTCCTTCTTCATTCCTGTGAGCTTCTTTTTTATTTTTTCCGTTTTCGCTTCGACTTGCGCCATTTCTGTTGATGCCGGCTTTGCCGGGATTGCCCGCGCTTCCATTGAAAGCATTGACATTCTTTGCATGAGTTTTTGCTGTTCTTCCCTCGCCTCGTCTATAGCGCGCATGAGCGTTGCGACTTCTTTCTCCTTGTTTTTCAGGCTTGAGCGCGCGATAATGTCTTCAGCTTCTTTCACCATTCTCTCTGCTTCCTTCCTGTTCTCGCCTGCTTCTTTCGAAAACCGTTTTTCCGTTTCCTCCATTTCGTTCATTGTCTCGACGCATTTTTTCTGGAGCAATTGGATTTTCGCTTCAGCGTCTTTCGTTGAGCGGGTGAACGAGTTTTTCAGTTCTTCCATTCGCTTGCACGCGTCTTCTGCTTTCTTTGTTTCGCTTGCTATTTTCGAGAGCTGGCTGTTGTGTTCTGCAATCATTTGCCTTATTTCAGTGAATTTTCCTCCGAGTTCTTCGAGTTTTTTTATTTTCTCGCTTGTTTCCTGCGCGTTTTTGCGCAGTTGCAATGCTTGTTCCTTGAGCTTGTCGAGTTGTTCGTTCGTGCTTGCTGTTTTCAGCGTGAATTCCTTGTTTTCCGCTTCCGCGGTGAGCAGTTGGCTTCTCAATTTTTCTATTTCTTGCTTGAGCTTGTCTACTGCCTGGATGCTTTGCGTTCTCGCGCGCTCGTTTTCTTTCTCGAGCTGGTGCGCGCGTTCTATTTTCGCTCTTGCTGTTGACAAGCGCTGGTCGAGCAGTTCAGGCAATCGCGTTAGTTCGTCGCGTGCTCTCGTCAAGTCCGAGTCTTCAGTGCGCAGTCGTTGTATCATCGCTTCTATTTCTCGCGTTATGGACGAGCGTTCCTGCGTCACTTCTTTTTTTTCTATTGTTTCTTCTGCAGGCGTTCCTGACCACACGAGGAAAACTCCTGTCAGCAGGTATTCGAGTCGGATTATTCCTTCTTCTTCGAGCACTTTGCTCCATTCTTCGACTACGCTGGGGGAAATGCTTAGCACGTTTGATGCTTCCTGGAGTTTCACCCTGCCTCGCGCGTACACTAGCTTGATGAGGTTGTCTACTCCCGTGCTTATGAGCGACTCGTCTATTGCCATGAGTACCTACAGCTTCATTTTCGGAACATCAATTATAAAATTAATCTTTTGAAATCAAGTTGCGTTTGGCGTGCTTGTTTGCGCTTGTTTGCTGCAGTTCCCTCGAAATCGTCTTCTTCAGCATTACTTTTATATACCTGCAGTCAACAAGTATTTCGCGGGGGGTTTTTCAAGTGGCTGAGCCTGTTGCGAGCGAGGAGGATTTGAAGGGGCTGGTTCCTTTGAAGAAAAAAGTGTCTGTTTTCAGTCATTTCAAGCTCGAGAAGCATTTGGCTGACGAGTTCGGCGTTTCTGCAGTCAAGGTTTTCGAGAAGATTGACGGCGAGCGGAACGCGGAGGATATCCGCGAGGCTGCGGGCTTGAGTGTCAGCGAGTTGCTGAAAGTTTTCGATTACTTGCAGTCTAAAGGCGTTATCGAGCTGAAGACAGTGTTTGATTTAGAGGAAGAGCGGGGCAAAAGCTTGAAGTAGAATTGTTTTGCTTGTGCGGCTTTGTTTTCGTGGTTTTCGAGTTTAGGGGTTTTGCAGTTTTGAATTGTTTCAAAACGTTTTTATTGTTTGAATGCGTAAATACGCGTTTGTTGGGTGGGAGTGTTTCATGGCTGAAAAGGATGTTTTGGACGTTGTGAAGAACGAGCGTTCTGCTATTGACCGTTTTAAGAACCAGAGTTTGCTTAGGAAACAGTTTGGCGAGGAAGGCTTGAAAGTGTATTCTTTGCTCGGTGAAAAGCATACTGTGGGCGACATTATTTCTGCTGCTGGCATTAGCGAGGAGCGGTTGGTTGAAATTCTCGAGTTTATGGATGAGAACAGCATGATTGCTGTCGGCGCTCCGTCTTCTCCTGAGAAAGGCGAGTCAAGCGTGGAAGAAGCAGGCGAGGAAGAAAAAGAGGAAGTCGCGGAAGGGAGTGTTGAGGAGGAAACGGAAGAAGTTGCAGCGCCTTTGAGGAAGAGTTCGCGTGGCAAGCCTTCTGTTGAAGAGAAAAGCAAGAAGCCTGTCGAGGAAGTTGAAGGTGAAGAGAAGGGCGGGGAGTGGAGTGCTCCGGAAAAGCCGTTTGGTGGAAGAAAGCCGAAAGAAGGCAAAACTGGTTTCGAGGCTGGAGAGGCTGAAGTTGAAAAGCCTGTTGCTTCCCGCAACCAGTCGTTGAGCCCGTTCGAGAAAATTATTTTCGACAAGTTCGGCGCTACTGGCTTGAGTGTTTACAAGTTGATTGACGGCGAGCGTACTGCCGAGGAGATTTTGAATGAGACTGGCGTGAGCGAGGTTCGGTTGGTCGAGATTCTCGAGTTCATGGAAAAGCAGGGCATTATCAAGCTTGAAAAGCCGAAGGAGGAAGTGGTGGAGAGCGCTGCGCCTGCTTTTGCTGATGAAGAGAGGGCGTTGGTTGACTTGCCTGAGCCTTTGCTTGAGGAAGAAGAAGCGCCTCCTGCGAAAGTAGAAGAGAAAATTGATTTCGACGAAGCTATTCCCATCGACGTTCCCATAAAGCAGAGCATGGGCGTTATCCAGAAGATTACGCTTGAAGCTGACTTGACTCGAAAGTTCGGCGGTACTGCGCGCAAAGTGTACAACGCGATAGACAACCGCAAGGACACTGTCTCGCTTGTTGTCGAGACTGGAGTTTCTTTTGATTCGATGGATGAAGTGCTTGCTTACTTAGGCCAGAAGGGCGCTGCGTTGTTCGCGACTCTCTCGCAGGACGACGTGCAGGAGCGTTACGGCAAGGACGGGCTGCGCGTTTACGACAAGTACGGCAGGGAAGGCGTGTTGCTTTACGAGTTTATTGGCAAGGCGAATTCGTTGAGGGAAATCGTCGCGCGGAGCCAACTGCCTCCGGAGCGTGCTGTGGAGATTTTCATTCACATTCACCAAGTGCTCGGGTTGGAAGTGCCTCTCGACAAAACAGCGTTGTACCGCGAGCTTGGAATATTCAAAAAGTAATAACTTTACGCTTTCTGCAGTTCTGTGATTTTTGCAATTTTTTTCGTGCGGGGTGTTTTGTTTTTCGCGCTTTTTTTTGAGGTTGTCTTCAATCTTCTATTTCCAATAACGCGATTTTTTCTAGGAGCAGTTGTTCTACTGTGTAGTTTTTGAGCGCGTTTTCGTTTAGTTCGTAGAGTTTCGCGATTGTTTTTTCGCTTGGAAACGAGAGTTTCGTTTGCTTGGCGTTGAGCTGTTCTAGTATTTTGTTTATTTTTTTTCCGTCGTTAGTGTCTATTGCGAGGAGTGCTTTTTTCGTGTTTTTCACTCCTGTTCTCTTTATTGCTTCGCTTATTTTTCTTGTTGCTGCTGTGCGGAGGAGGAACTCGTTTTCGAGGGTTTTCGCGATGTTTTTGCGTTGTTCGCAAGCTTTAAAAGCTTGAGAAAACGAATATTTCAAGTGTTTTTTCGAGAGGACTGCGTCTGGGTCAAAGACTTGAATGACGGTTTTTTGTTTTCTTGAAGCGTCTCGGGCTTTGTTCAGCAATTCGTCTATCGTATTGCAGCTTGTTTCGATTTGGATTATCATAAGTTGTGTGTTGTTCATTGATTGTTTTTTTGTTCGTCATGTTTTTTTAATTGTGGGGTGTGGTTTGAATGGAGCAGTTTCACGGAAGAGATAACAGGAAGCGCACTGGCAGCGGTGGCAGGAGGAGGGCGTCGAAGCACGCTCAGCTTCACGAGGTCGGAGGCGGTTTTACTGCGACGAAGGTAGGTGCTAAGGAAGTTATAACTTTGAGGCGCACTACTGGCGGGAATTTCAAGACGAAGTTGAAGAAAGCATCGCATGCTAACGTCGTCACTCCGAGTGGTGTAAAGAAGACTGCTATTCGCACTGTAGTTGAGACGCCGAGCAACAAGCACTTTGCGCGCCAGAACATTATAGTGAAAGGCGCTATTATTGACACTGAGTTGGGCAAAGTGCGGGTTACGAACGCTGTCGGTCAAGACGGAGTAGTGAACGGAGTCTTGCTTGCCAAGAAGTAAACTGGCGGTTTCGGCTCTTTGGTTCTGCAGTGGTTTTGTTTCCGTGGTTTAGAGGTTTTGGAGTTTAAGGGTTTCCAACAAAAACGTTTCGACGTTTTTGTGGACCACAAAACTGGTTCACCAGTTTTGTTGGTCGTAGTTTAGAAGTTTAGACGTTTTGAGGTTTTGTGGTTTTGATTGGTTTCGCGTTCTAAACTCCAAAACTGCAAAACTCGAAACTTTTTAAGGTGATTTTCGTGGTTGAAGAATTGACTGGTGAGAGTTTTACGTCTAAGGTTTTGAAGTGCAAAAAGCTTGTTCTAGTCGATTTTTACGCGGAGTGGTGCGGCCCGTGCAGAATGATGTCTCCTGTAATTGACGAGTTGAGCAAGGAAATGAAGAACGTTGATTTTTTCAAGGTGAACGTTGACGTGCAAGGCGAGTTGGCGCAGCAGTTTGACGTGATGAGCATTCCCACTCTCGTTTTGTTCAAGGGCGGGAAGGCTGTAGCGACTGCTACTGGCGCGAGACCGAAGGACGCTTTGAAGCAGTGGATAAAAGAGAACGAGTGAACAGTAAATAACGCCTATTCTATTTCTTTTAAAAGAATCTAAATTCTTTTTAAAGAATTCTCTATAATGTCAATCTTTTTAAAGTATTCTAATTCTATATATAGTTGTGGATGTTTACGATTATGTAGTGTTGAAGGCGTTGCGGGTTGTTCT
>JACRGF010000025.1 GCA_016212395.1 Microcaldota archaeon | reverse complement strand
TGCTTCAAGCTGGGCTACCCTCAACCTCAATTCTTCAACTTCATTCATCTCTAATCGCCAAACAGCTTTCGACGAAAAAGAATTTCCACTTTTCGGTCAAAAACCACACGTCGGAGCTCCGACGCAGCTAAACACATACATCCAAATCTTTACTATCGTGCTAAACACTTCTTTATTTGTTTTTCCAAACTCGAACTTCAAAAGTTTCTTTATAAATAAATAAACGATACCCCATCCTAAACTTACAACAACCATGTTGCCAATAATCCCAAAATTGTATAAATAATGCATCTTGCCGTAAACCCAACTGGTCAGTACATATAGAATAATCGTTAAAATTAAAGCAATCATTCCTGCTAAGATAATCCTCTTCAATCCTTCTTTCACATGTATGCATATATCGCGTATTTTTTTAAGTTTATTGGCGAGTAGATAAAATTAGTGGGGTCACGGGGATTTGAACCCCGATTCACAGGTATCTTCAATTATTGAGTCGACTTTTGTCGACTGCTCGCGCAATGCAAGCATTGCGCGAAAGAGCAATTCATCGAGTCGTCGCTCCAATTTTCAAGTCATCCTGCGTTTTCGCAGTCAGCATACCCGTCTCAAACAACAGTTCGTATAATACTGGAGCCTGTTGTGTTGCCTGGTTGCACCATGACCCCTTGAGAAAGAGTTATGCAAATCAATCTATTTTAATCTGTTCTATTTTCTTTACTAGTTCTTCCAGTACTATTTTTCCATACCCTGCGTTCAAGCGTATGCCTGATGCTGCTGCGTGGCCTCCTCCTGCTTCCATTGCTCCTTTCAGCTCTTCTTTCATTTGTTGTATGATTTTGTTCGCGTCAAACCCTGCTTCCAGTGCTTGCTTGTTCGCGCGCATGTTTATCGCTTTGCTTCCGTACCCGATTGTTACGAGCGGGCCTTTCACCTGCATTTCTATTTCGTCGTGCACTCTGCCTGTTGCTTTTCCTTTGCTTGGAAACTCGCCTTTCTTTGCTGCAGCGTCGAGTTTTACGAGTGCTATCGTGAACCCGTTTTCGAGTTTTCTTGTTTTAGTGTGTTCTCTTGCTGCTGCAGTCATTGTTTCTATTTGGTGTTTTGCCTGCTGGTAAATGCTTTCAAGCATTTTCTCGTCTGCAAGTATTTTCTCGTAGAACTCTAGAGAGTTCGAGAATTTTGAGTACGTCGCGAGAAAGTCGAGCGCGGTAGAGTTTTTTTTCGCTTCCTCGCTCGGCTCTACCAGCTTGCTTTTGTCTCCAGCGAGCGAAATTTTTTGCAGTTGCTCAACATTTATTTCAGTTATTTTTTTTGCTGTTTCGCCTGCCAGCAATCCTGCAGTGTACTGCGCGGGGTTTTGCGTTTTAGTGTTCCACGGGGCTGCGAGCACGTCCACTGTCTGTCTTGTTTGTTCTCCTGGCGGGTGGTGGTCTATCACTATTACTTTGAATCCTGCTTTTTTGATTAGTTTGAGCGCGTCTGCGCTTTCAGGGTTTGCTGCAAAATCCACGAGAAGCACTACTGGCTGTTCGTGTTCGTAGTAAAGCCCTGACAGCCAGCTTATGTCTTTCAACGCGTGCTTGTTTTTGTACACTGCGGAATCGTTTTGAAAACTCCAGAAACTGTTCCTCGCGTCCCACACTATTTTTCCCAGTGCTTTCCTGAGCATTATTCCTCCTGCTATTCCGTCTGCATCTCCGTGGTAGCGCATGAGTATTGGCTTTCCCTCGAGCGCTGCTTTCTTGAGCTCGAAAGCCGCTTTTTCAACGCTCTCCATTATTTCATTCATTGTCCCGTCGTTAATGAGTGGTTTCGTCTCGAGTGTTTTTGCTTTTTGCTCGAGTGCTTCCTCTACTTTTTTTCTTTCTTCTTCAGCTTCTTTTCCTTCCAGTTTTTTCGGCTCTTCGCTTGCGCGCATAAACCCATCAAGTTGCAGTGTTCCGCTTAATTCCACTATTTCCCCTGCTTCAAACTTTTCTTGCGTGACTGTTTCCACTAATCCTTTTTCAGTTAGCACGAGCAGTTTGTACCCTTCCCGCAACTCTGTTGCTCTCGTGATTTTCCCTTTGATTCGGGTTTCTTTTATTTTTATTTCGATTGTTCCCACGAATAGTTTTTTGTTTGGGAAAGCTTATTTAATGTTTGAATTTAATTGGTTTCACATGATTGATTTGAAGTTGCGCGACAAAGCGCGCAGTGTTGACACTGTTGTTGTTTGCGCTCCTTGTCCTCAGTGGTTTTTTTCAAAGAAAGAGCTTGACGCAGTGTGCAAAGGCAAGAAGGTTTTAACTATTCCTTACTTGTGTTCTGGAGTTAAGCCTATTGGCGACAAGCTGAAGGGCGTGAAGAGCGCTGGCGTACTCGCGTGCGGTGCAGGCGCGCAGGTTGTCGCTGAACTAGTTAATGACGTTGTCCCGTTGTGCGATTCGCGCGAGACGTTCGTGCGCAACCCTGACTTGCGCCATTACTGCTTCGGGTGCGGTGACTGTTCTATTGAAGAAACAATGGGAGTTTGCGTGTTCCGCTGCCCTAAAAACATGCGCAACGGCCCGTGCGGTGGAGTGCGCGACGGCAAGTGCGAAGTTCCAGGCGTCGGCGCGTGCGTGTGGATCGACATTTTCAAGAAAATGAGCGAGAACGGCTTTGTGCTGAATAGAGCCGCGCAGTTTGAGAGGAAAAACGTTCCAGTTGCTAAAAGATGAACTTTTGCAAAACAACGTGCATGCATTGTTGGCGTTTCGTGAATTGTTCAAGTGTTTTTCGTGTTTGTCGCGTTTGTTTTGTTTTAATTGTTCGTGTTTGTGGCGCGAGCGTTGAGTGTTGCAGCGAGCAAGTTGTTTCGTTCGCGTGCGGAGTTGTTGTTTATGTCCATGTTGTCTGAATTGTTGAAGCAGAAGCGTTTCGTGTTGACTGCAGAAGCAGCGCCTCCGCGCGGGCCTGACTTTAAATTGTTCAAGCACGAGGTCGCGCACATGCCTGTTGACGCTGTGAACGTTGTTGACATTCCCGGCGCGTTGCTGTTGCCCAGTTCTCTCGGCACTTCCATTGCAGTGAAATTAGAGAGCAAAGAGCCTATCTTCCAACTCACGTGCCGTGACAGGAACGTTCTTTCTCTGCAAGCTGACTTGATTTCAGCTGCTTCTTTCGGCATTGAAAACGTTCTTTCCCTTACAGGTGATCATCCTGCTGTGGGCGACCATCCGTTCGCCAAGCCGGTGTTTGAAGTTGATTCTATCTGCTTGCTTCAGATTGTTTCCCAGTTGAACAAGGGTTTTGCGTTGAACGGCTCGAAGCTGAACACGCGGACAAAGTTTTTCGCTGGCGCTGGAGTTTCGCCTTTCGCTTCTCCTTTAGAGCCTGAAGTGTTCAAGATTAAAAAGAAAATGGCTGCAGGCGCGCAGTTTTTCCAGACTCAAGTAGTGTTCGGCGCTAAAGAGATTGAGCAAATAATTTCCCTTTACGAGAAAAAGTTTAAGGAAGACGTTGCTTCCAAGATTATTCCCGGAGTGATAATGATTCACGACAGGCAGTTGCTTGACGTTCTCCGCAAGCTTCCGGGCTTCGTCATTCCAGACAAGATAGTCAAGAGAATTAACTCTACTAAAAAGCCTCGCGAGGAAGCAGTGCAAATCGCTCTCGAAATAGCAGACGAGCTGAAGCCTCTGGAAATCGGCGGTTTGCACCTCGTCCATTGCGGGAACGTAGAGTGCTTGAAGAATGCGGTGAAAGCGTTGAGAGGTTGAAGCAGTTCACTCTTTTTTATTTTCTTACTTCAATGCGCACTGAAGTGTCCATCCCGCCACTTTCAAAAATGAGTGTTATTTCATGTCCGTCGCTCGTGTTAATCACTGCGTTTTGCCCTCTGGAAACTTGCACGTCCCCTTTGTTTCCTCCCTCACTATAATTAAAAAAGTAAGTCCTATCCCCTGGCCTTCCGCCTATTGATGCAAGGTAACCTCTGCACGTTTCAGTCCATGCTTTTACATGTGTTTTTCCCTTGAATTCCTCTCCTACTGGAATGGTATCCAATTTTACTATTTGCTTGCCTCTTCCCTCTTTGCCAGGAGCAGTTCCTGCTTCTAGCTTTTCTTCAGTTCCAGCGCGTGGTTCTGCGAGTGGTTGCATTCCAAGTGTTTGCGGAGGCGTTGCTGTAACGCATCCCACGATGCCTTGCTGTCCCCTGCGGGCTTTTAGAACCACTGTATACCCTTGGTTTGTATGAAATTCGGTTGGACGATCGTCATCTACATACGCGTACTCAATTCTCTGCAAGCCTCCTTGGGAGACTTCAAACGCAGCTTCCCCACTACGCAGTTCTCGGACTAATGTTATCACGCATGCTCCAACCTGCGTACTCTCTCCTATTGCTATTTCTTTTTCTCCTGCACTTCCTTGTTGTGTATGCTTGTTTTTTGTTTTGAAGTTACAGTTGCGCTTCCTGCGGTAGTTTCGTTTCCTGAAGCTTCTAATTTCACTTTAGCTCTGTCGCTCGTAGTGAAGTGCATTGCTTTTCCGCTCGTAATCGTCATCAGTTTTTGGTCGCCGTTGTCTGAAACGCTGAAGACTACTGTTAAGGGATCTCTTTCCCGAATCTCTTGCACGAAGTGCACGCTGCAATTAGGAGTAAGCTGAACTTCTTCAGTTTTATTTATCGTTAGTCTCTTTGTTTGTTCTTGTTCACTGGCTGGGCGCGCGGTGGGCGGTCTTGCTGTTTCTGTTGTTCGTGGTGCTTGCGGTTTGTTTTCTCTTTGGCGTGTGGCGGGTTGCCTTGCTGTTCTTGGTTCTTGTCGTGTTTCTTTTTTGGTTACTGTAACGTTCAAGTTGCGTCCTACTATCTGCAGTTTCAACTTGCTTTCGTCTGCTTCAAGCGTCCTGTTGTTTCCTGGAAATAGTTTTACTACTTTTACTTCACCGTCTGGGTTTGTTGCCCTTGCTTCAAATGACTTCTTTTTTCCGCGCGTGCAGCATACGTTCCAGTCGCCAATAGCAGCAGTTTCCCCGTCTTTCCCGAGCGTTGCCAAGCTTATCGTTTTCGTTTCCGGTTTTTGTTCTCTCTCATAAACCTGTTCAAGTTCTGCCGGTCCTTCCACTTGCGGCTCGATTTTTCTTACGTCTGCCCTGCCTCTTTCTAAAATGTACGCAGTAACGTTTCCGTCTTCTTCCAGCACGAACGTTACAGTCTTCCCGTCTTTTGTTTCGATCGTTTCCTCTTTTCCCGCTTTACAAAGCAATACTTCCGTCGTGTTTCTAGCTCCTTCTACTTTCAGAATCGCTTGATAACCCGGATTTTCTCCGCCCACATGCCTTTTTTTTTCTCCGCTCACGAAACACGCGTCTGTTACGCGCGCCTGCCTTGGCCTATAACTTCGTGTTCTCATCCTCTCGTTTATCACTTCAAGGCTTATGCGTGCAATCTCGTCATACTTTCTTCCAGTTGTTCGAGCTCGTGTTTCTTGTGCTTGCATTGCTCCTCGTCCATTAGTGCTAGCGCCTAAACTCATGCGTTCATCCTCCTCACAAAAGTAGCTTTCATTTAAGCGTTGAGTTTCTTTTAAACTTAACTGTCTTCAACCTTTTTCAGTTTGTTTGCTTGCGGATTTTTCAGGAAAAGAAGTTCCAGCAGTTTTACTGGATTGTTTCAGCTTGCACTCTCATCCACGGAAATTCGTTTGTCGGTGGCGCTGTTTCCGGCCTTTGCACTTCAGCGTACGGGCCTTGCTCGTCCACTCCCAGCCTGTACGCGTGGCCGTGGTTTCCTCTTACGTTCATCAACGCTTGTTCCACGCCTTCTCGCACGCTTACTCTTCCCCAGTCCATTCCGTTTCTTACTTGAACGAACGTGAATACTCTCCTGCCTTGTTCTATTGCCGCCTGTTGCAATCTGAGCGAAAGCATGTCTGAACGTATTGCGAAGACTCTCGTTAGTGCTCCGGGCCTGCTCGTGTCTAGCCTTACTCTATCTATTTGTACATTGGCGGTTGTTGCCTCTAGTGTTTTAGCTTGTCCAGTCATTTTCCTCAATTCTCCCAGAGAAAACTAGTTTGTATTTAGTGCAAACTCGTTTATAACGCTTGGCAATCTTTCTTGCTTTTGTTGTCGCTTTCGAGCTTTTTTCGTTCACCTGTTTTTTTTTATGCTTGCATTGTTGGCTGTGCTGTTTGTTTTTTCGGTTGTTCTCTCACGAACGCTACCACGTTTGTTACTGCGACTATCCTCACCGTGTGCCCATCCGTAGTTTCGAATGCGTACCCTCGTTTCGTTGCTGCTACTGTGGCTATTCCTGTCTTTTTTCCTCTTATTCGCGTGCTTGTCTTGTATCCTGCAGCGTTTATTTCAAGCGTAAACCTTCTTCTTCCGTCTGTTATCGTGAACTTGCTTCCAACGTCTGTTATTCCTTCAAATTTTACGCTGCACTTGCTGGTGAGGCTCGTTGTTGCTCCGGAAGTTGTTTTCACTTCCACGCGCCTTCCCAACCGCGTGCTTACTATCGGCTGTTCAGGCGCTGGCTTTGGCAATGTCACGTATAATACGCGTTGTGCAAGCGCTTTTGTTATTACTTCCCTGCCTATTCCAGTCCGTGTTCCTTGTTGCGTTGCTGCAGCTACCCTCTTTTCAGTAATCGGTCCCCCACGCATTTTACTCCCCCCTATCTTTTTCTTTTACTTTCATCTCTTACTTCAATTTCGTGTCGTGTTTTCCTTCGTTTATTTCTTTGATTATTTTTCTCGGGTCTTTTCCTTCGCAGTTTACTCCCATGCTTACGCATGTTCCGAGCACTTCTTTCACTCCTGCTTTCAAGTCTTTGCTTAAGCTCGAGCTTTGCTTCATTTTAGCGATTTTCACTGCTTGCTCTATCGTCATGTTTCCCACGATTTCTTCTTTCTTGGCTACAGGCGCCGTGGCAGTTGTTACTGCTGCTTTTTTTTCTTCTTCAGCTTTCTTCTTCACTTCGTCTTCGCCTTTCTTTTTCTTTTCTTCCTCTTTTTTCTTCGCATCCGCTCCTGTCGCAGGCGCTGCTGCCGGCGCGGCTTCTTTCACGGTTTCTTCTTTTATTCCCTGCCTGCCTTTTGTTATTCCGAGTTCTTTCTTGATGAGCGCGCTTGCAGGCGGGCTTCCTACTTCCACTTCGAATTTCTTCGTGTCCTTGTCCACTATTACTTTCACTGGCACGCTGATTCCATTGTATGCTTTCGTCTTCTCGTTTATTTCCGCGATAATCTGCCCGATGTTTACTCCGAGCGGCCCTAATGCCGGGCCTAAAGGCGGGCCTGCTGTTGCTTTTCCCCCTTCTACTAATGCTGGAATCGTTATTTTCATTCTCGTTCACCTCTAGTTTTTTTTCCTCTTTATGAGCGGCATCATTTCAATTGATTACGCTGCATTTTGGAATGGCATCATTGTTACTACTAATATCGTGATAATGACCGTCAATACTATCGGGATTACTACCACGACTGCTATTGCCTTCCACAGTGACATTTTGTGTATTCTTTTTACTCCGAGCACGATGTTTGAGAGTGACACTAAGCCGATTATAAGGCTTATTATTGGAATTCCTCCGAATATAGTCGCGCAGGTGTTTCCGTAAACGTATATTTGAATCGTCTCGCGAAGGCTTGCTTTTCCTCCTGCGAGTTTCAGCAAGCCGTGCATTATCGCGTAAAGAATGTAGAGTACTGGAATTGCTACCACGGTTCCTATAATCGTGGTTATTAACGCCATTGCTATTTTTGTTGCGAGTGGCGTTCCCCCAATAATTGCTGGTTCTTTGTACGCGAGTATTGAAATTACCAAGTTTATTGGAAGCGATACTATCAGGCATGCCACGAGGTACTGGAACGTTTTCGCGTACTCTTTTTCTTTCGTGAGCTCGTCGAACTTCGCTTCTGGAATAAAGAACAAGTTGTTCTTGATTTTTTTTATTATTTCTCCCGCATCCATTTTTTTAACCCCTATTTTTTTTCTCAAGCGTCTTCAGCTTTTTTGTAGAGCCTGATGATGCTTATTTTGATTGTCACTGGAATAGGCACCGCAACTTCCGTTAATTCTACCGTCACTTCTTCTTTGTTTTCGTCTATGCGGATTATTCTCGCTTTTTCTCCTTTGAACGGCCCGCTCATTAATTCCACAATGTCTGCTTTCTTGAATGATAATGCCGCAGGCTTTTTCTCTACGAGCGTCGTGAGTTCTTCTATGCTCATTGGTTTTGAGAGCACGCCTTTAATGTGGGGTATTCTTATCGCTGCTTGCCTTGCTGCTACTTCGTCGCTTGATTCCACGAGGAGGTATCCTCGCATGTCGTCCATTGCTGCGAGCGCGTAAATCGCGTTTTTTCCCACTGCGTATGCGATGAGTTCTTTTTCAGTTGGGTTGAGCGATGCGAGCGTGTCTTCCCTTGCTTTAGTGTAATCCTCTGATTCCGGGTCTTTTGTTTTGAGTTCTTCAAGTTTTTTTTCTACTGTTGGAACTGCTTCGAGGTACGCCTGCCTTTTTTCTACTGGCTGGCTGTTCGCGAGCTCGTTCGTTTTAGCTATCCTGTCGCCTGCTTCTTTTCTTTTCGCGTCTTCCACGTCTTCGGTTGTTACCGTGCGCTTGTCTTTCTCTATTTTTTTTCTGAGCACGTCTGCCACTACTTTTTCTTGCCCTGCTGTTACCCTGTAAACGAAAATCATTTTTTCAACTCCTTTTTTTTGTATTGTAAATTCGAACTGAGGTTCTCATTTACAAACAGGACAAAATCTTTGATTTTGTCCTTTAGATAAACCCGAACACGAATGTTATGAAAAACCCTATCAGGCCGATGAGCGCCATTCCCAGGCCTGCTGTTTTTGCCATTGTCCAGTACTCGTCGTTTCTCGGCCTGTGCGCTATCGTCAAGACGCGCACTGACCTGTTGTAAAACGCTTGAATTATTCCTATCACGTTCACGTTGTAACCCCCCTTGCTTATACATACTCCAAGTCGAGTTCTGCTTGTGTTTGCACTTGCTGGATTGCTTCCTTCTCGTACTGCGGTAGTTTTGCCCCGGCGATTACTACGAGCACGCGCAGCGAGTTTCTCGCCAGGCCTCCTTCTACTCTCGCTCCCCAAATAATGTGCGCGTCCGGCGCGATGCGCTTGCTTACTTCAGACACCATTAGTTCGGCTTCGCGAAGCGTCATGTCTTCTGCGCCTATCACGTTGATGAGCGCCTTGTTGGCGTTAGCGATTTCCACGTCGAGCAACGGGCTCGTGAGCGCTGTTTCGATTGCTACGAGTGCGCGTTGTTCTGGCTTCGTGTCTATCGAGCTTTCGCCCATTCCGATTACTGCGCATCCCGCGCCTCCGAGTATTGTCCTCAAGTCTGCGTAGTCGAGGTTCACCAGTCCTGCTTTCGTCACGAGTTCTGTTATTCCTTTCACTGAGCTTGCGAGCACTTCGTCGCTTACTTTGAACGCCGTGTCAAGAGGCAGGTCAGGCACTATTCTCAACAGCTTGTCGTTCGGTATTACTATCGTCGTGTCCGCTTGTTTTTTGAGTTTCTCTAATCCTTCCAAAGCGTTTTTCCTGCGCGCGAATCCTTCTGAAAGGAACGGGAGGGTTACTACAGCAATGGTGAGCGCGCCTACTGCTTTTGCTTGTTCTGCTATCACGTGCGCGCTTCCTGTTCCAGTGCCTCCTCCCAGCCCGCATGTTATGAATACGAGTGACGCGTCGCCTATTATTTTTCTTAATTCCTCGCCGCTTTCTTTCGCTGCTGCTTCCCCCACGTCCGGGTTGCTTCCAGCGCCGAGGCCTCGCGTAGTCTTTTTTCCGAGCAATAGTTTCTTGTCTGCTTTTACTTTCAGCAAGTGGCGCACGTCGGTGTTCATTGCGATGAATGACGCGCCTGTTATGCCCATTTCGACCATTCTGTTGAGCGTGTTCGACCCGCTTCCTCCAGTGCCGATGACGACTATTTTCGGCTTTGATTCTTCAAGAATCCTCAACAGTTCCGCGTCATCGTCAGTAATATCTTCAGTGGGGAGTGATGCTGCTATTTTTTCTACTTCTTTTTCTTCTTTTTTTGAAGTTTCTGTTTTCGGCTGTTCCACTATCTTTGTTGACAGTGATTCAGCTATTTTTTCCACTTCGCGTTCTTCCTTCGTCGTTTCGCTCATTTTTTCCCTTCGTTCGCGTCTCTTTCAGGTTGCGCCTTGGATTTCGCAGAAAGAGCAATAATTTTTTAATCAAATCAACTTTAAAATGCTTTGCTTCAATTCTTTAGTTTAGGAGTTTAGAAGTTTTGGAGTTTTGCAGTTTTGATTTGTTTTGCGTTCGAAACTCCAGAACTGCAAAACTCGAAACTGTTTATGGTGATTGTCTTGGTTGCTAAAGAAGTCGAGTCCATTTGTGCTGACATTCGTTCTTTGAAGATTCAGGGCGCGCGGAATGTCGCAAAGGCTGCTGTGAAGGCGTTGGCGTTGCAGGCGCGCGCGAGTTCTGCTTCGAGCGTGCGCGAGGCGTATTCAGAGTTGTTGGAGGCTGCTGACGCGTTGGCTTCCACTCGCCCGACTGAGCCTATGCTTAGGAACGCGTTGCGTAATGCTGTTCGGCACGCGTTGGCGCGCATTAACTCTCGGAAGATTTCGAGCGTGCGCGAGTTGAAGTCTTTCGTCGCGCTGGAAGAGAAGAATTACTTGCGTGACGTTGAACAAGCTGTTTCTGCTATTGCTGAGTACGGCGCGCGCTTAGTTCTGAAGAACGGAGTTGTGTTTACTCACTGTCATTCTAACACTGTAATGGCTGTTTTGAAGAGGGCGTTCGAGTTGAAGCGGCTTTCTTCAGTGATTTGCACTGAGACGCGTCCGCGTTTTCAAGGCAGGTTGACTGCGCGCGAGTTGAGCAATGCTGGAATTCCCGTCACTTTTATTGTTGATTCTGCGGTGAAGGCGTTTATTGATGATGTTGACGTTGTTTTTGTTGGCGCGGACGCGATTACTTCGAAAGGCGATTTGGTTAACAAGATTGGGACTGCAACGATTGCAGCAATTGCTTTCCAAGAGGATATTCCCTTTTATTCTGCTTCGGAGATTTTCAAGTTCGACCCGTTGACTTTGTGGGGCGTGATGGAGGAGATTGAAGAGCGTGATGCGGGCGAGTTGGTTGACGTGCGTGATTTTCCGAAAGTGAAAATCCGCAATCCTGCGTTTGACTTGACGCTTGCGAAGTACATTTCAGCGTTTGTTACTGATGTTGGCGTTGTTGCGCCTCAGGGGTTGGCGCACGCGGTTTCAAAGCAGTTCCCCAACTGTGGGCCTCTTGAGGAAACTCTCAAGCAGGATAAAGTATAAAAAAGCATTCAACGAAGTTAGTTAGATATTCAAGTGTATGTTTTTTCTTTCTTTTTTGGCACCCTGCATTTTTTCTTTCTTTTTGGGTCTCCGAAAAAGAAAGAAAAAAGGCGGATTGGTGGTTTGTTTGGTTGGCGTTGTTAATAAGGCTGAGATTTGGAAGCTCAGGCAGTATAAGGCGAAGGCGAAGTGTTTTGACATTGAGGCTGGAAAGTTTATCGTCGTGTTGAACGAGGATGAGGCGCACGAGAACGACTTGTACGTGTCAGATCGCATCGTGATTTCGAAGGGCAGCGTCCAGTCTAATGCATTGGTTGATTTGAGCAATGATCTCGTTCAGCGTGGCGAGGTTGGTTTTTTTTCAGAGGTTTCGAGCAAGCTCAAGGTGAATCCTGGTGATGTTGTTGAAGTGAGGCATACTGACAGGCCTGCTTCTGTTGATTATATCCGCAAGAAGATTGACGGCAAGTACATGGAGCCTGCTGAAATCAAGTGCATTATTTCTGATTTGCTTGACAATACTTTGAGTGAAGTCGAATTGTCTGCGTGGATTACTGCAATGCACATTCGCGACTTGTCTTCAGAGGAAGTCGTTTCGTTGACTAACGCGATTGTTGATTCAGGCTCGTCGCTTAATTTGGGCAGGCATCCTATTGCTGACAAGCATTGTGCTGGAGGAGTTGCGAACAACAGGACGAGCATGGTTATCGTTCCTATTCTTGCTGCTGCTGGCTTATACATTCCGAAGACTTCTTCGCGCGCTATTACGAGCGCTTCAGGCACTGCTGACACGATGGAAGTGCTTGCGAACGTAGAGTTTCATGTTGACGAGATGAGGGAAATTGTTTTGAAGACTAAGGGTTGCTTAGTGTGGGGTGGCGGGATTAACTTGGCTCCTGCTGACGACAAGATGATTCGCATTCGGCGTTCGATGCATCTTGACCCGCGGGGGTTGCTGATGGCGAGCATTCTCGCGAAGAAGAAGAGTGTTGGCGCTGAATTCATTGCTATTGATTTGCCTGTTGGCAGGGGTTCGAAGATGGAGGACATGCGTGGCGCGCGGTTGCTGGCGAAAGAGTTTCTTGAAATTGGCGCGAAGCTCGGCATGAAGATTGAATGCTTTATTACTGACGGTTCTGACCCTATTGGCAATGGTGTCGGGCCTGGCTTGGAGTGCATTGATGTTTTGCAGGTGTTGCAGGGCACTGGGCCTGTTGACTTGATGGACAAGAGCTGCCAGTTGTCAGGCGCGTTGCTTGAGCTTGCCGGCAAGGTGGAGAAAGGCGCTGGTTACGAGGTTGCGTTGAGCTTGATAAAGTCCGGGAAGGCTTACAACAAGATGCGCGAGATTATTGAGGCGCAGGGCGGGAACGCGAACGTCCGCATTGACGACATTCCAGTGGGCAAGTTCAGGCACGAGGTTGTTGCAGAGCAGGACGGTAGGGTTGAGAACGTGAACAACAAGATGATAAGCCACATTGCGCGCGCTGCAGGCGCTCCGAAAGACAAAGGCGCTGGAGTAATCCTCCACTGCGAGCACGGCGACAAGGTGAAGAAAGGCGACGTGTTGTTTGAAATAATTTCTGAAAACGATGCGAAGCTCAGTTTCGCGTTGAAAGCGCTCGCAGCATGGCCCGTGGTAGAACTGCAGAAAGTGATTCTCGGAAAAGTTTCGCAAGAGTAGTTCGTTCAAATCATTTCAAGCATTTCTTCCGCTTGTTTCGTGTTGATTACTGGTTTTTCGAGGCGTTCGTAGTCTTCGCTTATTCTCGGGCATGCTGTGTTGATGAAGCAGTCGAACGAGTGGAAGTTTTTCAGGCTCTCGAAATTCACTTCGTTGCTCACGAGGATTGCTGTGTTTCTTCCTTTTGCTTCCAGCTTCTTTTTTATTTCCCTTGCTTTCTCCAAGTTCTTCTGCCCTATTTTAGTGCTGACGATTACCCCAAAGTTTTTCGCTTCAAGTGCTTTCAGCAGCATTCCTTTCATTCTCTTCTTCATTTTCATTATTTCCAGGCTGACTTCCTCTATTTTTTCCCCGTCTGTGCTCGCGTGGAACACTGGCTTGCTTGTTTCTATTCCGAGAAAGTGGAACCGCCCACCGCAGATTATTGCAAAGCAGTCAACCAAAGTTTCAACGCTCGCAGCAGCGTCATATTCGCATCCTAAGATTTGCCCGTCGTATTTTGTTCGCTTTCCTTTTCCAATTAATACTTTTTTTCCTTTTTCTTCAAGCAGTTTTTTTATTTCGCCCAATTGTTTTGCGTGCTGTACTGTTGTCAGCAGCCCGATTTTTTCGAATTTCACTTTTTCCGCTATTTTTTCAGCGATTTTGCGCGCGTTTATTTCTATGGGGTATTCTTCGTACTCTATTTTCACTCCTTGTTTTTCCCCAGCTTCCGCCATTTTCGAGTGGCCGTAGTGGATTATTTTTTCAGCTCCTGTTGCTTTTGCTTCTTCTATTGCCAAGTCGCATGCTCCATAGCAAGGCGAGCTTGAGACTATCACTTCTACTCCTTTTTCTTCAAGCTCGCGGGTTTTTTCCAGCGCCAGTTTTTTCAAGCCTTCCGGGAATTGCAGTAGTACGCGCATAAGAAAAAATTAGTTGCAGGGATTATTTAATGATAGCAGTTTCGCGTGGTTTTGCGGTTGTTTTGTTTTCATTAGAGTTTTTCTTCTGGCTCGCGCTGTTTTGTTTTTGAGCATTTTTTTTCCCTTGTTGTTTCACCCGAGTTTTTCTTCTATGTCTTTTTCTCGTTCGAGGAGTTCCGCGAGCCTGTTGAGCATTATTTTCTTTTCTGCCGAGGCGACTATTCTTCTCACTCGTTCTATCGCGTCTGGGTTTACGCTTATGCTTGTTATTCCGTATTCCACTAGTTTTTCCGCGAAGTCGGGGTAGACGCTTGGCGCTTGTCCGCAGAGTGATGCTGTCACGTGGTGTTTTCTGCATGTTTTGATGACGTGTTTTACTGCGCGGAGCACTGCCGCGTTTCGTTCGTCGAATCCTTCCGCGAGCGTGGGGTTGTCGCGGTCTATGCCCATTATGAGTTGCGTCAAGTCGTTTGTCCCGATGCTTACTCCGTCTATTCCGAGTTCGCAGAATTCATCAATGAGGAATACTGTGCTTGGCACTTCGACCATTATCCATAGTTTGAAGTCTTTCGTGCGGTGCAGTCCAACGCTGTTCATTATTTCTTTTGCTGCTTTTATTTCTCCTATTCTTCTCACGAACGGAATCATTATCCACAGGTTTTTCAGGTTGTAGACGTCGCGGACTTTCTTGATTGCTTCGAGTTCGAGCTTGAACACTTCTGGCTCGTGCACGTAGCGTGCGCACCCGCGGTATCCCATCATTGGGTTTGCTTCTTCAGGCTCGTACTTCGCCCCGCCTTCCAAGTTCCTGTACTCGTTCGTCTTGAAGTCTGTAGTGCGGTAGACTACTGGGCGTGGGTAGAATGCTTCGCAGAATTTCCTGAGCTCGTCAGAGAGCTTGTCCGTGAATTCTTGCCCGCGGTGGTCTTCAATCATTTTTCTCGGGTGTTCGCCTATTCCTGCAATCATGAATTCTGCCCTGAGCAAACCCACTCCGTCAACGTCTTGGAGAGCGACTTTCTCGGCGAGCGCTGCTTCGGCGAGGTTCACGTATATTTTCGTTCCGGTAGTGGGCGATGCTGCGACTACTGACGTTCTCTGGCCTGTTCCTGCCATTGCTGCTTTTATTTCTTCTTTCACTATGCCTTCGAGTTCGACTTCGCCTTCGTAAACTATTCCGTGGCCTGCGTCCACTGTTACTATCATTCCGTTGCGGAGTATTTTCGTCGCTTCTTTTGTTCCCACTATGCATGGTATTCCGAGTTCCCTGCTTACTATTGCAGCGTGGCACGTGCTTCCTCCCGCGTTTGTTACGATGGCGCTTGCTTTTCTCATTGCAGGCACGAAGTCTGGAGTGGTCATGTCTGTCACGAGAATGTCTCCTTGGTCCATTGACGTTATTTCTTTGGGCGAGAAGAGTTGCTTGACTTTCCCTGTTCCTATTCCCTGGCTTGCGCCGAGTCCTTTCACGAGCATTTTTGCTGCTTCTACTGGAATGCGTTCGCGTTTTTCTTCAGCCTTTTTTTCCTGTGCTGCTTCCTTTGCTTCGCCTTCTTCCTCGAATTTTATTTTTTTGAGTGTTGTCACTGGCCTGCTTTGCACGATGTACAGCTTGCCGTCCACGAATCCCCATTCTATGTCTTGCGGGAACGCGTAGTGGTCTTCTATTGCCTTGCATATTTTCGCGAGTTCGATTATGTACTTGTCGTCGAGTTTTTGTTTTTTCCTGTATTCTTCCTTCACGTTCACGTGCTCGTTCTTGTCGCCTACTTTCGCCATCATCCACGTTTGTTCCGCGATGTGTTTTTCGAGTATTTTAAAGTTTTTTTTGCTCACAACATACCTGTCCGGCGTAACTGCGCCTGACACTACCACTTCTCCGAGCCCGTACGCTGCTTCTATCTCTATTTTTTTAGGGTCGCTTGCCACTGGGTCTACTGTGAACGCGACTCCGCTTCTCTCGCTTTGAACCATTTCCTGCACTACTGCTGCGAGGCCGACGCGCAAGTGGTCGAATCCTTTCTCCTGCCTGTAAAAAATCGCTCTTGCTTCGAACAATGACGCCCAGCATTTTTTGACTGCATCAACTACGTCTTCCGGGCTTCTGACGTTGAGGAAGCTCGCTTGCTGGCCTGCGAAGCTTGCTTCAGGCAAGTCTTCGGCAGTTGCAGAGCTTCTGATTGCGACGAACACCATTTGCTCTTGGGTTGGCGCGCTTGACCCGCACAGTTCAAGGTATGCTTTGATTATTTCTTCCTTGATTTCCGGCAGTATTTCAGTGTCTATAATGAGTTTTTTCACTTCTTCAGAGACTTTGTTGAGCTTTTCATTGTCGCGCACGTCGAGCGTTCTCGTGAGCACGCTTATCTTGTGTTTTATGTTGGTCTGTTCTACGAAGTCGAAGTAGGCGTTGCTTAACAGCACGAAGCCAGGCGGGACTGGGAATTGGACTCTCGTCATTTCCCCTAAGTTCGCGCCTTTTCCTCCTGCTTCTTTAACGTTGCTCTTGTCTATTTCTGAAAACCATGCGACGTACTTCATAAACTTCCACCCCTAGCAAAACGTAGTTACACACTACTTTCCCACAATCCTTTTTATTCCTTGCTCTAAGGGCGTGCGTGAATGGCGTTAGAATTAGTTTTCAGCTTGTTTTTCGCTTCTTGTTTCGCAGTGCAAGATCAGCCTGTTTTTCTTTTCCTGTTTTTGAACAAAGCTATAAAGTCATCTTCAGCGTCTCCGTTTTCTGCTTTTACTTTTTTGAGCGCTTCTTCAATGTGCGCCTGCATGTCTTCCGTCGTGTCCATTCTTTTTTTCTCTGTTTGCTGGGTTGCTTGGCTTATTTTTTCTTCCACGATGCTGCTTTGGCTTGCTTCTTTTTTCGCTTGTTTCAGCTTTTCTTCTTTTTTTTCAGCGTATTTCGTTATTTTTTCGAGTTTTTCTTCGCATGTTTTCGCGTATCCGCGCATGCGCGAGCCTGTTTTTTTAAGTTCTTTCAACTCGTTTTCTATCGATTCTATCTCGTTCTTTTTTTCTTTCAGCGTTGTTTTCGCGTTTTCTATTTCTTCGCTCATTTTTGCCGAGAGCGCTTTGGCTTCTTCCAAGTGTTTTTCCAAGTCGCTTGCCGACGTTGTTTCCGCGTTTATTTTTTCTTTCGCTGCCGCGAGCTGTGTTTCTACTTCGCTGTCTATGCGCTGCATTTCGTCTATCGTTCGTTCGAGCAAGCTTATTTTCGCTGTTTTTTCTTCAGCCATTTTCTTCGCGTTTTCAACGTATTCCGTCAAGTTTTTTTCTATTTCGTCTATTGTTTTCGACGTTTGCGCTATTCTCGCGCTTGACTGCGTTATTGTTGCTGTCAAGTCGTTCTTGATTTCTTCAAAATCAGACAGGTAATCGCTTACTTGGGCGAGCTCTGTTTTTTCGTGTTTTTTTTCTTTTATTTTCTGCCTTACTTCTTCAGACGCTTCTGTTGGCTCTTTTCTCGCGTTCCACGTTACGTAGCTTTTAGTGAGGCCTTGCTCGAGGCTTGCGAGTTTTTGTTCTTGGAGGAGTTCAACCCATTCTTTTACTGTTTTCACGTTCAGCCCGACTTGTTCGGCGAGTTCGTTTAATTCAAGGCGTTCGCGTTCTTTCAGTACGCCGATGACGCTGTCAATGTCCGTCGTGATTATTTCTTCCCCCAAATCGGTTCACCTATTGTATTTCTTTAACTCCATTTTACTTTGAAGTCGCCTGGCAGTTTTCCTCTCGCTCTCCTGAATGCTTCTTTTATCGTTTCTTCGTGCTTGTCGAAGAAGTTGACTCTCATTATTGCTTGTCTTGCGTGGACTCGCGCGCCCCTGTCTGTCGGTCTTCCGTATGACTGCCTCATTCCTTTCTGGATACGGTCTGCTCCTGCGCCTGCAACCATTTTGTTTTCCCTTATGACGTTGTGCGGGAATACGAGTATTTGCAGGTAGTAGTTTCCGAGAATCGTTTTTTCGAGGTACTTGTTCACTGCCTGCCTTGCGCTTTCAAGCGAGTTGTCCCTCACTTGCACGTCGTGTACCGTGAACAGTTCCGCTTGCCTGTCGTATTCCATGCCTTTTGCTCCCATGTGGAATATTTGCACGCTGTTGTGAGGCATTGCTTTTACGAAGCTTTTCCTCGGTTTTTTCTTGCTGAACCTGCTCCACGCTACTTTGTTCAAGCTTCTGCAAGTTCTGGCTGGCCTTAATCCCATAATCCTAACCCCCTCTAAAAGAAGCAACAATTATGCGCGCCACTTTTTTTAAACCTTTCAACTCTCAGCGTTTCCTGATGTTTTCGATTATTTTCGTTGTTTTGAACGTTTCCCGCTCGAAATGCTGTTCAAGCTTCACTACTTTCACTCTTTTCTCCTTCAGTTTTTCAAACTCTCCTTCCTCCTGGTCGTGCCCGAACACTACCACGTCCGGCTTTATTTTTTCTATTACTTCCATTTTGTTTTCGTCGCTTCCCACGATTGCTTCATCCACTATTTTCAGGTTTCCGACCAATAATGCGCGCGATTGCGCGGAGTGAATGGGTTTTCTTCCCTTCATTTTCTCTGCAGTCGCGTCCGTTGCAATCACTACCACCAGCTTGTCGCCGAGTTTCCTGCACTCGTTCAGGAAAAACACGTGGCCAGGGTGAAGAATGTCGAACACTCCGCCCGTTAATACTACTTTGGCTTTATCGTTCACAAAATAAACTCCTTAAAATTATTTTAATGGCTTTAATTGCTTTAACATTCTTTTAAGCCATTTTTTCTTTCAATAGCTTTTGCACTATTTCTGGCGCTGCTGTTCCTCTTGTTTTCGCCATGATTTTTCCTGCGAGGTAGTGGAGCGCTTTCTGTTCTCCTTTCTTGTAGTCTTCGATTGCTTTCAAGTTTTCAGCGAGCGTTTCTTCCACTATTCGTTCTATTGCTTTTTCGTTGTCTATTCTCACGAGTCCGAGCTTGTTGGCGAGCGCTCTTGGCTTTTGCTGCGGGTTTTCAAGCATTTTTATGAGCAGCGTGTCCGCAGTCTTGTCTGTTGCTTCTTTTTTCGTTATCATGCCGTAGAGTTCTTCAACGTGCTCGGTGGTTAGTTTCGAGTCTTTAAACTGCATGTTCCTGTAATTCAATTGTTTTTTTAACGGCCCGCGCATCCAGTTTGCGAGCGGCTGTGCGTCGAATTCGTTCGCAAGGTTTTCGAACAAGTCCACGAGTTCTTTTTCGCTCGCGAGCACCCACGCGTCTTCTTCTTTTATCTCGTATTCTTTTGATACTCTCGCTGTTTTTTCGCGCGGGAGTTCGGGAATTTGTTTTTTTACTTTCTCCACTTGCTCTTGTTTTATTTCAAGCGGAGGAATGTCTGGGTCTGGAATGTAGCGGTAGTCTTCAGCTGTTTCTTTTTTCCTCATCCCTATTGTTATCCCGCCTGCTTCGTCGTAGTGGCGCGTTTCCTGCGTTATTTTTCCTCCTTTTTCCAAGAGCGAGTGTTGCCTTACTGTCTCATATTTGAGTGCAGTGTACACTCCTTTGAACGAGTTTATGTTTTTCACTTCAACCCTGTTTCCTCCTTTGAGGCTAATGTTCGCGTCTATCCTCGTTCCTCCTGCTTCTTCTCTTACTGCGTTCAAGTATCCGAGTATTGCTTCGAGTTCTTCGAGGAACGCGCGCGCTTCTTCAGGAGTTTTCAAGTCCGGCTCTGTCACTATTTCAGCGAGCGGCACTCCGCTCCTGTTGTAGTCCACTAATCCTTTTTTCAACTCGTACCTTCCAGGGTCTTCTTCAATGTGCACTTCCCTTATTCTCACTTTGCCGATTCTTCCTTCTGTTGCTATTGGCTTGCTTGTCCTTTGGTATCCTGAGGGCAGGTCCGGGTAGAAGTAGTGTTTTCTTTGAACGTAAATTTTTTCGCTTGTTTTTATTTTCGCGTTCAGCGCCGACGCTATTTTCAACAGGTTTTCGAGCGCTGTCTTGTTCAAGCCCATTGGCTTGCTTCCAGGCTGTCCAGTGCAGATGGGGCACACGTTAGAGTTCGGCTCGCTTTCCCTGTAGTTTGCCTGGCATTCGCAGAATATTTTTGACTGCGACGCTAGCTGAACGTGAATCTCCAAGCCAATCATCACTTCCAAATCCTTTCCTTCCATGTCGCACACACCATAATTCAAACTTCAAAATCAACTTCTGAACACCACGCAAAAAAACAATGGCTGCATTCGCGCGAGTTTTTGTTTTTCGCGTCGTTTTGTTTGCGCGTGTTTCGCTTGTTTTTGCATTATTTTGCAGTTGTTTTCCTTTTTTTCTGTTGTCGTTCTTTTTTTTGCGTTTTGTCGTCCATTCATTTTTTCTCGTGCGTCTTTCATTTTTTATTTTCCTGTTCTTTCCTGCACTGCTTGCAGTACTGTGAACGCGTTGTTTTCGTCGTTTTTTTTCGCGTGGACTTGCATTCCTACTGGCAGTCCGTTTATTTCAGCGCATTTCGCTGTTCCTGCTGGTATTCCTGCGATGTTCGCGCTTGCTGTGAGCATGTCTGCCATGTACATCTCTACTGGGTTTGACATTTTCTCCCCGATTTTCCACGGCAGGCACGGCATTGTGGGTGTTACTATCGCATCGCATTTTTCGAGTGCTGTTTCAAATTCTTTTTTGAGTTTTGTTCTTGCCTTCAAGGTTTTCGCGTACCATGCTTCGCTGTATTCCTTCATTGTGATGAACGTTCCGACCATTATTCTCCTTTTGATTTCCCTTCCCAACCCTTGCGCTCTTTCTTCGCTTACTGCTTTCGCGAGCGGCATTGTCACGTCCGTGGGCAACCCGTACCTGAGCCCGTCGTATTTCTGCATTGCGCTTGAGAATTCTGCGAACATAGTGAGAAAATAGATTGGCACTGCGTAGCGCGCGCTTGGGATTGACACTTCCACCAGTTCTGCTCCTGCTTCTTTGAGTTTTTGGATTGCTTCCCCGATTTTGAGCGCGATTTGCTTGTCTGTTCCTTCAAAAAATTCTTTTGCCAAGCCTATTTTCATTCCCTTGATTTTTTTTGCTTCGAACGCGAGTTGGCTTGGCGTTGCGCTTGTCTGCTGGTCTCGCGCGTCTTTTCCTGCTATTGTTGTGAGGAGGAGCATTGCGCCTTCAACGTCTCGCGCGAACGGGCCTATCTGGTCGAGGCTCATTCCCATGTCTATGAGCCCGTAGCGCGACACTGCCCCGTACGTTGGCTTGAATCCGACTACCCCGCAGAATGATGCTGGGCATCTTATCGAGCCTCCAGTGTCGCTTCCCAACGCCAAGTCTGCCATTCCTGTTGCGACTGCCACTGCGCTTCCACTCGAGCTTCCTCCTGGAACTAGTTCCGGGTTGTGCGGGTTTCTCGCTGGACCGAACGCGGAGTAAGTTCCCGCGCTTCCGCACGCGAACTCGTCCATGTTCGTCGAGCCTATGATTATCCCGTCTTCAGCAATTATTTTTTCCACTACTGTCGCGTTGTACGGCGCGACGTAGTTTTCGAGTATTTTGCTTGCGCACGTTGCTCTTTTTCCTTTGATGCAAATGTTGCTTTTGAGCGCCACTATCAAGCCCGCGAGCATTCCAGTTTCTTCCCCTTTCTTTACTCTCGCGTCTATTTCCTTCGCTTTTTCGAGCGCTTCTTCAGCGTAAACGTCTATGAACGCGTTCAAGTGCTTGTTTTTCTCTACTGCTTTTATTTTTTCCTCGGCGTTCGCTTGCGCTGTCAATTCTCCTTTTTTTATTGCTTGCGCGAGTTCAGTAGTTTTCATGTTTTTCCTGCTCCCATCTTTTTTTCGAGTGCTTTTCATTTTGTTTGTCTTTCCGCTCCGTTTCATCGCTTTTTTTCTATTGTTTTTCTGCTTCTTCTGTTTTTTCTTACTCCAAACTTTTTGGCGAGACCATGAACCTTCCTTCTTTTTTCGAGAATAGTTTCACTATTTCTTCAGTTTCTTTCTCGTCTTTTTTCTTCACTTCGTCTTCCCTGAGCTCGTTCGTTGTTTCGTTCACGTAATGCAGTCCTTCTTCAGCTCCTTCCCCTGCCTTTTGTATTTCCTTGAACTGCTCCAAAATTATTTGCAGGTCTTTTTTCAGGGCTTTCGCTTCTTCCTCGCTTAGCTTGAGCCTGCACGTTTCAGCCACTTTCTTTAAAGTCTCGTCGTCAAACTCCATAATTTTTGCACCTGCTTTAAATAGATTCAAAACAGTCTTTACTCTTTCACACGCAAAATATAAAACAGTAAATAGAACGTCTTTTTCCATGTATCGTGGCGCGTGGTGTTGCAGTACCGCGTTTTTTTGTTATTGTTTTTTTTCGCGTGTAGTGCGTGCTGGTTTTTGTTTGCGCGTGTTCCCGCTTTTTTCGCATTATCTTCTTTTTTCACATTGTCTTGTGCAAGTATTTTCCCACGAATGCTGTTGTCCCTTTTCTTAGAATGCTTTTTCCGGTGTAGAGCTTGTGCGCCTTGAATTTCTTGCTCATTGCTTCAGGTATTCCGTATAGTTTCGGGTAGTCTGCTATTTCTTTGATTACTCCTCTTGCAGTAGTGTGTTTTCTTTTTTCTACTGCGCTTGTTCCGAGCTTGTCTATCCACGGGCCTGTGAGCGCGTTCGCGTGCTTGAGCACGAAGCTTTTCAAGTCTCCAGCATGCCATACTGCTGGTCCCTTGATTTTTTTAGCTGAAGGGAGGGTTGCGCTTTCAAGCTCGAACAACAGCAGGCACTCTTTCTTCTCGTCTGTCCAGCAGTCGCTTCCTATCACCCTGAAGTCTGCGAGTTCCAAGTGCCTTTCTATTTGCTTGAGCATTTTCCTCAACTGTGGCCAGAGCACGTCAGGCACTGCTTTCAAGCACTCGAATTGCAGGAGTATTATTTCCGTTCCTCTTTTTGCAATGTTTTTTTCTATTCGTTTTTTCGAGTGCTCGACTGTTTTCGTTTCAAACGCTTGCTCGCTTGGGTTTTCAAGGAATCTTCTTGCTGCGAAAATGAATTTCGCCAAGTTCGTTTCGCTTGTTACTGCCGCGACGTTCCTGTTCTCGTCAACAGGGTCTACAACTATTATTGGCGCTGATCGGAATTTTCCAGCGAGTTCAACTCCCCTGCTTTTTTCAATGTCTATCACTACTGGCGTTTTCCATTCGCTTGCTGCCTTGAGCGCGTTTAGGAAGCTTCCGTAGTAAAGCACTAGCAACTCGCATAAGTAGCCTGAAAACCCTTCCACTTTCAATTCTGCCCCGTAAACTTCGTGTGCTTTCATGAATTTCTTCAGCAGGCGGACTTCTCCGCACGTTTTTTCAGTGAATTTTCCTTTAATGTATTCCGCGTGCAGTTGCGACCTGTCCACTGCTGTTTCCACTTCTGTTGCATTGGCAATTTTATAGGCAGGCACTACGTCTATTTTCGCTTTTTTCGTGTACACTCTCGTGTAAGGGTGTTCCGCGTAGCCTACTTCGAGCTTGTGGCCTTTCGCTGCTTTCCTGCCCACTTCCAATCCAACGTCCGCCAATTCTTTTCTTGAATAGTTTTTCGGGAATAGTATGAACACGTCAAAGTCCATTGCGCCCTTCAAGTTCGTGTTTTTCGCTACAGAGCCCATTAGTTCCACTTCAACTCCTGCAGGCACTAGTGCTTTCAGTTTTTCAACTATTTCTCTCTCTATTTTTTTTTCTTCTTTTTTTTCTTCAGCGCTAGGCGTTGCTTTCTTGATTACCCTCGCGCAAATTCCTTCCATTTCAGCTTCTCTTGTTGGAATTCCTGTTGCTTTCATGGCACTCGCTTACTCCATCGCACGCAAACATTAATAGCCTTGCCAACCTGTTGTTTTTTTAAACAAGGAATCGCCTTAATTAGCACTGGTTTTCTGCATGCGTGATGGTGGAGGAAGTTTGGTTTCTGTTAATAGCGTTCAGCTTGCTCGCGGTCATGTGTTGTCCTGAATTAAGTTTCTCTCGTTGATTAGATTTGTCAATCATCGTATCACCATTTTCATGCTAATCTTTTTCTTCGTTCTCATTTTCCGCACGAAGGCTTGGGCTGGTGTTTCCAGCCCGTTTTTCAGGCTC
>JACRGF010000027.1 GCA_016212395.1 Microcaldota archaeon | reverse complement strand
GAGCCTGAAAAACGGGCTGGAAACACCAGCCCAAGCCTTCGTGCGGAAAATGAGAACGAAGAAAAAGATTAGCATGAAAATGGTGATACGATGATTGACAAATCTAATCAACGAGAGAAACTTAATTCAGGACAACACATGGTTTTGAATGAGAAGGGAGAATTGACTGCAGGCGAACTGGCGGGAATAATGAATTTGATTAGGACGAACGCTTACGACGTGCTGAACGATTTGGTGGGCAGGGGAATCGTCGCGTACACGATACGAAACGACGTGAAATACTTTCACGCTGCCGAGCCTGAAAAACTGGTTGACTACTTGGAGGCAAGAAAGCGGGACTTGGACGACGTGCGCGATGAAGTGGAGAGAATGCTTCCGCAAATAAAGCCAGCGCAGAGCAGGTTCGACAAGCCAGTGATTGAGGTTTACGAGGGAAAAGAAGGATTGAAGACTATACTCGCAATGTCTGTCCGCGAGTCGCTTAAAACGCGCAAGGAAATTCTCGGCATTTCAGTCCAACAGCAGAAGTGCAGGGACTTGGCTGGAGTTTGCCACATTCGCTGGTATAAAGACAGGGAAAAACACAAAATAAAAAGCAGGTATATCATGTCAGCTGAAGAGAAAACAATTCCAGTAAAACACACCCGCTTCAAAACACTCCCGAAACAAGCGAAAAACCCGAACGAAATATTCATATTCGGAAACGTGACAACACAATTCTTTTTCGTAAGCGGAGCTTTCACTGCAATCGTCATAAAAAACAAGGAGATAACAGACAAGTACAGGGATTATTTTGAGTTCTTGTGGAAAATGGTGAACTAAGTTTTTCAAGGCTTTAACAAGGGGATAAAACCCATTTGTAGATCAGAAACGCATTCAAAACTACTAACAGCGCCCAAAAAAACGCAGTTAAAAAACGGTCGAAATCAGATAATTTAAAACCTATTTTTGTAGCCCAGCCGTGTGCAGGCGTGAGGATTAGGAGAAATAACATTAACCATCTGAGAAACACGTTGCCTGTTAGGATTGAACAAGACAATTCAACAAAACAATTGTGAACCAGCAAGATGCCGAAAGCAAGCCAAAAAAACAAGCCGAAATAAAAGCCGTTATGCCTTGCACAGTAAGTTATTCCATGGATAAAGTCGTGGCAGGCTGGAAGATATTTTTTGAAGCCGTTAATTTTGTTATTAACGAATTTTCCAGTAACGGCAATTACGAAGAGGAGGAGTATTAAGCCTACTATGTCAACGACGCGAAACCCGAGCATAGACTCGTTGATATTCCGAAAATAAATAACGAACAAAATCACTAAAACAGAGGTGAAAACGCCTATAACATCGCCACGTTGAATATTGGTTGGCATGCTCTTTAAGGCGCTCATAACTTGGCGCATAAAAGAAGCCTTTGGCTCTTTTTCTTTACCTTGTGGCACAGGCCCAGCCAAACATATACACCCCTATGCCAAAAAGCGCAACTCCGAGAACGTATTGCTGGTTTAAAACTTGCGCAATGCCGAAAGCCAAGGACAAAGCTGAAGCAATGCTATTCATGACAGCAGAAAATAGTTTGACGGCTTTCATGATAATAGAACCCAGTGCATATTTTAAAATTTTTCTATCTTCAGCATCCCTTCAACAAATACGCCTATTTTCTCATTTCCCGTATTTTCTAGCCAACCAAAACCACGCAAGCAAAACAATTCAAAACGTTACAACCGCAAAACTCCAAAACTTCAAAAATATTCAAAACAATTCAAAACCATCGACAACGCGCGGCGTTGTCGAGCAGTCGACTCAAGTCAAAACTTCTAAACTTTTTAGAGCGTCGGGTCATAGTCCGCCTTCTGTTGAAAGTCCATTGCTGGAAGCTTTCGTGTGCAGCCATTCTACTAAGCGCCCGTTCTGGGCTTGCACTGCACTTAAAGCAATGCGGTGAACGAGCGCGTTTCACCCATGCTTGAAAGCAAATCGCGTTTGAACGCTCATTTTTAGCGCTTTCAGCTGGTATCGTTTCTGTTCTCGTTCGCAGCCTTGAACTGCTTGGTTGCATTGCCCTAGCATTATTCATGCGTGCAGTGGGCGGAACTTCCTCCAAAAAAAACTTTGCGGTTTTCTTCAGGCGACTGCCGCCCGACGCTCTGTTTTATATTGTATTGTTTCAATTATAAAAAGATAGGGGTTTACAAGAGAATTGGAAAATGTGGTGTTTAGCATGGCAGTTGATGAAAGCGTGTTGGAAGGTTTTTTGAAGGAGATTGCTGAAAGCGTTGACGTCGAGGCGTGCGTTGTCGCGTTGAAGAACGGCACTGTCGCAGCGTCGAGTTTTTCAAGCAGCATAGACGCGCAGTTGGCTGCAGCGACTTCTTCTGAAATAATCAGGGCAGCTGAAGCGTGTTCCGGAGAGTTGAAGAAAGGAGCGCTCCAGCAAGTGGTTGTTGAAAGCGGGCTTGGCAAAATAATTGCAGTGCCTGCAGGGAAAAACGCGTTGATCGCGTGCGTGGTAAAGCCGAGCGGGAACGTCGGGCTCGCGCTTGTAGCAATGAACAAGGCGGCAAAAAAAATAAGCGAAAAAATGTAAGCATGAAAAAAAGCAAGCTGTTTTTGGCGAAATCACCCGCAGTTTACTGGCACGTTCCAGTGAGCGGGGTAGTGCCTATTACTGAAAAGTTTCTTCCTGAAGCAGGCTCGGAGTAAACGATTGAAACGTTGTAGGAGAACGGAGCGCCTTGAACGCAGCCTGCAGTCGCGCCGCTGTTCACTACAACATCAGCGGAAGAGCTGGGACCAATGTCAACAACACCGCTTGAAAGCGTTCCTATTCCGTTGAAAGACACTTGCTGTACTTGAACTGCGAACTGGCGGTTGTTCTTTAAAGTAAGCTCTGCGCTGGTTGAACTCAAGCGGTAGTTTGGCTGTATCGCGATTTCAGTTCCAGACCAGTAGGAAGAACTCTGCTGTTCGCTTATTCCAGTGCCAACGCCTTGAAAACCGCCGAGAACTCCGACTATAATCAGCACGATAATGACCACTACAGCGACTATGATGAGGTATTCTGCAGCAGCTTGTCCTTTCGCATTCATTCAACCAACTCTCTCAAAAAGCGTTTTGCATCCACGCTTTAAAAAAGTATCGCGCACGACAGCAAAAAATAAAATTTGACGCTGCAGCACAAAAAACGAATATTTGCATCACTTGCTTTTCGCGCGAACGAAGCTGGAATTTTCGTTCTATTTTTTTGTTTGTGCAGGCTTGTTTTTGCAGTGCTCATCGCGCTGGTTGCTATGATTTATAAATTGTGAAACTAGAGTATTTTTTAGTGCATTTTTATGAATAGATCACGTGCGATTTTGCTGGCTGTTTGCCTTGTTTTATTGCCTGCTTTGTTCGGGTGTTTCGAGAAAGTGGATGTTATCCCTGCAGAGCGCGAGCACATTGCTGAAATGATAGTCGGGGACTCCGACGGGGACGGGGTGAAAGACCAGTTTGTTTTCAAGTTCGAGCCTGTTGCGCTGGACGAGAACACAGTATTGACGCGGATGATGACAGTGCACGGAGTGCTGAAGCCACCCGTTTACCTGATCAACTTGACGGACATTAAGAGCATTAACGTGAGCGCTATAGAACAAGCGCGCTTTGAGTTGAAAGAGTTTGACAGCGCGCGAGAAAAGCTTACAGTCCAAGGACTCGGAGTGGAAAAGCTTTGCCGCGAAAGGCTGGGCATTAGCGGATTCGCGTGCGCCGGGAGAACCCAGTGCTTTGCAGCGTGCCAGAATGCAATAGAATGCAAGACGTTGTTTTCTTCGTTCGGAGAGCCTGTTTTGGAGTCAATGGAAAAATTTCAGGCTTCAGCAAAAGAATTGGATGACGCGGTAGAACAGCTCGACGCAGGGTTGAAGGAAGTCGGAGAGAACGGCGATATTGAAACTGTGAAAATCGTTTTGGATGAATACGGTGAAGTGCAGAGGCTTGCGGGAGAGCACGCGTCCAACCTCGTGTTTGACAGGAGTTTTTACGGAGTGTGCGACCAGATTCCATTCGATTACTCGAGGCTGAAGGATTCGAGGAGTTTGTTTGTTGGCGCGATTAAAGTCGGGCCGAACGAAACGCTTACTCCGGGAGTGCTTTTCATAGGCCCGAGCGAGTACGAAGTAGCAGTGCAGTTGAAGTTTGAAAGAAAGACAGGCGAAGTCGCGAGCGAAGTGACGGTAATTGAAGAAATTCCCAGGGAATTCGCGTCTGAAGCAGAACAAGTTTCGTTCGGGTTGAATTACAGTGAAGTGTCAACAAAGCCTCCGTTCATAGTAAAATGGGTTTTCACTAATGTGGGAGGCGCGGTAAAATCGAGGAGCATTGCGTACGTCATTCACAAAGTGCCAGAGCCTGAAGCAGGGTGGGAAAAGTTCGCGGGCGAGGAGATAGAACGCCCCAGGATAGGCATTCGAAGCGTCACCATCTCGACTATTCCAGGCTATTCCCAGGCGCATTACGCGTACGCGAGGCAAATCGAGGCAGTCGGGTTTTTTGCAGCGCTCGGGCTTATTTCAGCAGAAGTTATAATCGCAGTATTATGGGTTTGCGCAGTGCCGCGCGCGTTGTTCCTGCTGTTGAAAGCAGCGAAAGACAGGAAGAGCTTGAAAGACACGCTGTACGAGTGGGCTGGGCACGGAGGCCAGAACAGGCTCGCGTACGCGGCGATAGGAGTGGCTGCGTTGGGCGGCGCGTACTGGATTTTAAACAACAACACATTGCCTGCAATTACTGCAGACGCTGACGCGATAGAAGCGATTACAAAAAACACGATGGGCATGGCAGCAGCAGGATGCGTTTTCTTCGGGTTGCTTTCAATTTACTTCGTGCTTTCGGATTTCGTGAAAGGATTCCTGCTTGGCAAAAGATATTACGAAAAGCCTATTCCGATTGGAGTGCGCGCGGTATTGTTTGAAAGCCAAGTTGTAGAATTAGCCAAGATGATTGAAGACAAGATTGACGTGCTGCTGAAACGAACAGCAGAAGCAAAGAAAGACGGTTTCAATTTTCAAGCTGAAGAAGCAGACGCGACAGAGATAATAAAACTGTTGAGTGAAGCAGAGAAAAGCGTGCGCAAAGGCGACGTGGCAATGGCGAACGCGAAAGCAAGCGAAGCAAAGCTGAAGTACCAGAAGCTCGTTGAAAGCGTAGTCGGAGAAAAACTCAACAAGTACAACGAACTCATGGGCAGAGCAAAGGATGTGCACTCGCACAAGGAAATCGTTGACGCGCTCCTGCGCGAAGGAAAAGCTGCAGGCGCTCGCGTTGAAGACGAGGAGAAAGACTTGCAGAAGGCAGGCGTTGAACAGGCATTGGCGAAAGCAACCGAAGCGTGGACAGTCAACGACTTCGAGCAGTCGGCAAGCATTCTGGACAAGGCGCTTGAAAGCCTGTCCGCAGTAGAACGGGATTTGAAAGACAAAGTCGGCGAACGAAGGAAAATGATTGAACGGCAAGCCAAATGCTTGGAGTGCGGGAAAAGCACGAGCATAACTTCCCAGAACTGCATGCACTGCGGGGCAAACATTCCGGCAACGCTTTCAAGAAAAATAATAAAAATGAAGGAGGAAGTGGAAGAATTAAAGAAAAAAATGTCTGGAGAGAGGGAATTGGACGGGTTTGAATACGAAGAAAACACTGCGAAAGAACTGCTTTCAGCATTCGGGAAAGCGCTTCACGCAGTAGAAGCTGGAAACTACGACGAGGCGACAGATGTTATTGACGCTGAACAGCACAGGCTTGAGACGCTCAAGCCTGCAGTGAAAGACAAGCTCGAATCGTTTGAAGGAGTTTCAAAAAGAATGGAGAACATGGAAGACAGGGTCAAAGACATTAGGACGATGTTTGACCAAGCAAAAAAATTCGAGTTGAACATGGAGAGAGAAGAAAAAATGTACAATGAAATAGACGTTGACGAAATGGTTGAAAAAATAGAGTCGCTTTTCAAGCAAGACAAGTTCGGGGAAGCGAACGAAGTCCTCACGAAGCTGGAGGACGCGTACGAAGACTTGGAGAGAAAAATGAGCGACAAGATTGAAGAATACAGGAACGTGGGAGACAAGATAACTCTGCTCAGCAGGGAAGCGCTTGCTGCAAGCGAACTGCTCTCGAAATGCAAGAATTCAGGAATAAACGCTGAAGCGGAAGAACGCGAGCTGAAAAGCATAGACGTTGAAGCACTGCGCGTGAAATCAAAAGAGAGAAAGCCTGTTTCAATGGACATCGAAGAAGCAAGCTCGAAAATCGAAGCGTTAAAGAAAACGCTTGCAGGAAAGCTTGAAAGCGCGAAAATGTTTTCAAGCAGGATAACCGAAGTGGAGAAAAAAATGGAGGAAGTGGAAAAACTCGTCGCGGAATGCGTTTCGCTGAAAATAGACGTTTCAAAAGAACAAAAACAAGCCTCTGGAGTGGACGAGCGCGAATTGAAAAAAGCCCTGGAAAACAACTCTGCAGATGCACAGAAAAAGCTTAACGACGCGCTTGAAATCCTGAATTCTGCCAAAGTAGAATTAAAGCAAAAACAAGCCAAAGCGCAGGAATGGGGAGAATGGAGCAAGCAAATAACCAAACTGCTTGAAGGAAAAGACAAAGTGCCTGGAAACGAGTTGGAAGGCGTGCCTCCAGACTGGAGAGAGTGGGCGCTTGAAAAATACGCGTCAGAACACTTCGGGGAAGCACTCGCAGTAGACAAGGGGGCGCTCGTAAAACTGTCCCTGCAGTCAGTAAGCAAGTTTCAATTCGACTTGATAATACAAAACCTTGTTTTGTCAGGAAAAATAGAAGCAGCAGCAATAGTCCGCAGGGACGGGCTGGCGATAGCATCGAACCTCCAGAAAGGAACGACAACAGACCCGGAAACAATCGCAGCGCTTGCAACAAGAATGCTCGACAAGTCTGAAACAGCGTCAAGCGAACTCGGAAAAGGAAGAGTCGAAAGAATAATGATTGGAAGCGAGAACGGAAAAATGATTGTAAGCACTGCAGGAAAAAGAGCTTTGCTCATAGCCCTCACCAAGCCAAAAGAAGACGTGGGCTTCATGCTAATCGCATTAAACCAAGCATCGGAAAAAATAGCAAAACTCCTCGGAAACTAAAAAGAAAAGAAGAAAAAAATGGAAAACAAAAATTTAAAACAGTCGCAAAACACAGCCAAAACTCAAAACTTCTAAACTGAAAACATTTTATAGCGGGGAGTGGATTTGAACCACCGGTCTCTGGGTCTCTCAAATAAAGAGTTTATTTTATGAGCCCAGCGGGCACTCCAGGCTACCCTACCCCGCTATTGAGTGGGTTATTGTTTTCTAAGGTTTAAATAGGCTCGTCTTTTTTCGCGATGAATTTCATTATTTCCCCGCTTTTTGAACTGCTTGGATGCGAGTTGTCTTGCTCCGGCAGGCGTTTTTTGAACTCGACGATTTGCTTCATTTTCTCGACTTTCTCTTCAGCGCTCGGCTCGCTTTCGAACAAAACGAATTCTTCAAAGTATTCTTCAAGCAGTTCCACAGTCTTGTGCGGGTCTATTGAGAAAGAGTCTTCAAGCTGCTGGCCTGCCTTTTCATCTTCGCCTTCGTCGGAATAACACCGGTAGAGCATGAACGCAGCGTCAACGTCTGCATCATCGAGCTCGAGCGACTTTGAAAAATCAGGGACTGCCTTTTCGTAATCGCCCAAGGAATAGTGGGAAATGCCCCTGCCGTAATAATTCAAGCCGTCGTCAGGCTCGCATTCTATTGCCTTGTCGAACGCTGAAACCGCTTCAGCATAATTCTCCAAGTGGTACAAGCTCATTCCCTTAAAGTACCACGCAATGCCGACTTTCCCGTCCTGCCGGAGTATATCGTCAGCTTCGGCAAGCGAACGCGCGTAACTGCCGGCGTGGTAGAATTCCTCGCATTTTCCGATCATTCCTTCAAGCAACTCGTCTTTCATAAACCACGCTTTTCAATAAAACTTTTCTTAATACTTTGCTTTCCAAACAATCTACCGTGAAAGGCATAATGAGCCTCGTGATAGTAGTAGTATTCCTCTCCATAATGCTGTTCTTGGCAGACTTGCTCTTGCTTCAAGCGCAGAAAAACGCCGAGGCAGAACGCGAAGCTATTTTTCTAGAGAAAGCGTACTATAAACAGCTCGAGTTGAAGCACGCAGTAATGAATACGCTGGGCGTTGAAGCTGGAAAAACAATCGGGAGGGAGGAAGCAGTGAAAAAAGCAAGCGAACGGCTCGCAGAACTGGAAGCGTACGCTGAAAAAAACAGCGGGGAATGGAGGATAGACTTGTGGTGCGGGGCAATAGAAGCAAGCGAACTCGAACTGCTGCCTGCGAAAATGCTTGAAAAAAACGAAACGCTGAAATGCGCTAAATGCTGGGACTTTGAAGAATTGGCGCTTCAAATCGACCCTGCAAAACGCAAGGCCAGCCAAATGCGAAAATGCGCTTCCTTCATAGACGCGAAAGTGCTTGAAAGAAAAATAGGGGTTTCAATGGGCGGGCTTGAGCTCACTGCAGACGTTCAAGTGGAAGCAGCACGCTGGAGCGGAAGAAGGGGAATCGGAATCTCAATGCTGAACGAACAAGAAGAGTACGCAGCAGTTGCATTCATTCCAGAAGGAACGTGGAAAGAATATTCTTGACAGGAGTTTTTGCATGAAAGGGCAAACGAGTTTGGAAGCGTTGATTGTGCTGGCAGCCTACCTCGCGTTTCTAGGAACGCTCGTGTTCTACACCGAGGATTTGGAAAAAAAACTGCGCGATAAAAACGACTTTATCACGGCAGAATGGAGCGCGGAAAGAGTTGCAACGCTTGAAAACTTTTTCACTGCAAATGGAAGGAATTCCGCGTGGAAGGCAAGCACTGAAAACTGCAGCATAAGCGAAAACGCCACATGCACGTTCGGGAAAGCAACAGCTTCGAAAAAAACAGTGGGAGGATTGAATGAAACGGAAAAATGGAAGCAGCCAGTGTGAAAAAAACAAAGCACGCTTGCAAGCGTGGCGGATGGAGAAGTAAAAATGCAAGATAAACGACAAAGCAAAGGAGCGATTGTTTCAATAGACGCGTTCCTAGCACTGCTCTTGCTCGCGCTCGTGTTCACGATAGGCTTTGTTGCAACGAAAACGCTTGCAGAAAGGTACGCGCTCGCCGAACAAGAAAGCACGACGGAAATGACGCTAATCGCTTTCGCGGACAAGCTCGTAAAAGAAGAAGCAACTCGCTCGGACAACGAGAGAGTATTCCAGCATGAAGTAGAATCAAGCAAAGCAAAAAACTTGGACTTGAACAAATGGAAAAACAATACAGGCTTGAAGGAATTAAGCGTTGAAGCAATGCGGGAAGGAAAACGCGTTGCGAGCATGGGAAGCAGAAACGCTTCAAACTGCATCAAACGATTGGCATTAGTAGATGGAAAAATAGGGGCGGTTAGAGTTTGCGGGTGAAAGCATGAAGGGAATATTGTTTTCAATGGAAGCGTTCTTCTCTCTCCTCGCAGTGCTAGTGCTGCTTGAATTCGTAATGCTTTCCCAAAACGCTTTAGCGTTGAAGTACGAGTCTCTCTACGCTTACCAGCTCGTTCAAGACGTGCTTGAAGTGGGAGAAAAAACCGGGGCGATGCAAAACTTTGCGGAATTCACTGAAGGAAACGCACTTGCAGGAGCAAAAGCAGAAAAGCAATTCAAAGAAATGGCTGAACAAATAGACGCGTGCATCACAATCTCGGCAAACGGAAAAGAAATAAAAGCAAACTGCAACCAAAAAAACTATTCGTTTACAATCTCAGAAGAACGGATAATCGCCTTGAACAGAGGATTTGAGAGAGTGCAAGTGAGCCTGAAAAAGTGAATAAAAAACGTGTTTATATTCCTTTTTTGAGTAAAATTTTAATATGCCAAGGTAACTCAGCTTGGTTAGAGTGCCAGACTCATAAACTAAGTTTTTGAGTAACGAGCCCCGTGCGGGCGATGACGAAAAAACTACGGTGCACTCTGGAAGTCGCGAGTTCAAATCTCGCCCTTGGCACTAAAAATTTT
>JACRGF010000023.1 GCA_016212395.1 Microcaldota archaeon | reverse complement strand
GTACCATGGAATCAACCGCAAAAACTACCCAGAATATATCAAAGAAATGGAATTCCGGTTTAACCATCGGAATGAACAACTTTATCCACTCTTAATAAGCGTAATACGCCAATTTGCTCCGAAAACTCACTAATCACCTAAATTAATCAAGCTTTTCGTATCAACGCCACTTCGTCGCACTCTGAAAACTTTGGGCAGCGGATGCAGTCAGACCAAATTTTCATTGGAAGCTCGCTCTTATCAACAGGCCTGAACCCTAGTTTTTTGAAAAACTTTGGGACGAGAGTGAGAGTGAAAACGCTGGGAACCTTCAACTGCCTTGCTTCAGCCAAGCACGCGTTCACCAACAAGCTGCCAACGCCCTTGTTCACGTGCTTTTCGGCAACAGCAAGCGAACGAACTTCAGCCAAATCCTTCCAATAAACATGCAACGCTGCGCAACCGACAACCTTCCCGTTAAGCCGGCAAACGTAATACTCGCGAACGTCAGCGTAAATGTCGCCCAACGCGCGAGGAAGCATCTTGTTCTTGCCAGCATAAACAGAAACAAGCTGGTGAATAACAGACGCGTCACGCAAATTCGCCTTTGCAATAACAAAATCAACAGCCAAACAAAACACCCACACGAAACAAATCAAACACGCAAAAACAAATCACGTGCAAACAACTCTCGCACAACAAACCAGCACAAACATGAAAAAAATAAATCATGCACACGACAACACTCGAAAAAACACCTGCAAACAAAACAAACGTCGCGCGCCAGCAAACAACAACAAAAATTAATGCTCGCCAAAAAAACAAAAATCACGCCAATATTTTCCTTGCTATTTCAACAGCAGTGTTTATCTGCTGTTCGCCTATCGTCAACGGCGGAGTAAAACGCACGACGTTCTCAGTCGGGCAAGTTACGAGCAAGCCGGCGTTAATCATTTTCACGCAGTAATCCCACGCGCTTGACTTCAACTCCAAGCCAACAAGCAAGCCTTTCCCACGCGCTTCGACAATCGCATCGCTTTGAATAGAACGCAAGCCAGCAACCAACTGCTCTCCTCGAACGCGCGCGTTCTCAACCAAGCCTTCCTTCTTTATCACTTTAATAGACGCGAGAGCTACCGCGCAAGCAAGCGGATTCCCCCCAAACGTCGTGCCGTGCTCGCCGGAGTGAAGCGCGCTGAAAACGTCTTCGCGCGCCATTACTGCACCGCAAGGAATTCCAGAGCCAAGCGCCTTAGCCAAACACATGACGTCAGGAACAACGTTGTACAACTCGCTCGCGAACATCGCACCGCAACGCCCGAACCCAGTCTGCACTTCATCGCACACTAAAAGAATGCCTTTCTCGTCGCACAACTCGCGCAACTCGCGCAAAAACGAGTCGCTTGGAATATTCACTCCGCCCTCGCCTTGAATTGGCTCGACGAAAACAGCGCCAACATCAGCATCAACCGCACTGCGCACTGAAGAAATGTCGTTGAACTTCGCGCGGACTACCTTTGGCTCGAGAGGCTCGAACGGCTCGCGGTACTTCTGCTTCCACGTGAGGCTCAACGCGCCCATCGTCCTGCCGTGAAAAGCCTTCTCGAAAGCAACCACTTTCTTCTTGCCAGTTTTCCTGCGCACGAGCTTCAACGCGCCCTCTACTGCTTCAGTGCCTGAATTAGCGAAAAAAGTCCTGCTCAAGCCCTTAGGCGCAATTTTAGCAAGCACTTCAGCCAACTCTGCCTGCGGGCGCGAGTTAAACCAATTAGAACAATGAAGCAATTTCTTCGACTGCTTGCGGATAGCGCTCAAAACCTTCGGGTGCGCGTGACCCAAATTGCTCACAGCAATGCCAGCAACGCAATCCAAATACTCCTTGCCAGACTCGTCCCACACGACGCAACCGCTGCCCTTATCCAAACAAACGTCAAAACGCTTGTAAGTCCCGGCAACAAACTTCGAATCCAACTCTCCAGCATTCTTCACCATAAAAAACACACCTTCATTCAATTATTACAGTTCCTGTTTTTTTCAACGCCTCGCTCACAGGCTTTTTCAAACGACCGTCCGCAAGCACAACCAACTTTACTCCATCCTTTTTCGCCTGCAAGCCAGCCTCTACTTTCGCAACCATGCCTCCGGAAATCTTTTTCTCTGAAAGCATTTTCTCAACAGCGCCAACGCTCAACTCGCCCACGAAACTCTTCTCATCCTTCGCATCCATGTAAAAGCCTTTAACGTCGGACAGCAGCACGAGTGCGTCAGCCTTTAACTGCACAGCAGCAACTCCAGCCAACTCGTCGCCGTTAATGTTCAAGCACTCGAACTTCTCGCCCTGCGCGAGAGAAGCGAGCACTGGAATGAATTTTCCCTTCAACAACAACTCGAGCAACTCGACGTTCACGCTTTTCGTCAAGCCAGTAAACCCAATCCAATCCTTTTTCTCAACGCCATCCTCAACCCACGTAATGTACTCGAGTTCTTTCGCGACTATTGCCTTGCTCATGTTGCCGTTAACTCCAACAGCCTTTCCTCCTGCTTCGCCAACAAGAAAACACAAGTGCCCGTTCACTTCGCCGCAAACCAAATTCCGCACCAACTCGATAGTATCCTCGTCGGTAACACGCCACGGGCGCGGCTTGCCAACCCACTTCTGGCGAATCCCGTACTTGTCAGACAAGCGGTTCAAATGCCTGCCCCAACCGTGAACAAAAACAACCTCGTGCTTCTTGGACAACACAACAATATCACGCACAATCTCGCGAACAGAATCATTATTGTCCAACAAACTCCCGCCAGCCTTCACAACTATTCTCACGCGCACCACCAACAAAAAAAACTTCAAAAAAAATTTCCCACTAAAACAATTTAAAACCAATCCTCAAACTCAAAACCAGCAGCCAGCCCACTAATTGAAACGTTTAAATACAACTTAAAAGAGAATAAACAAATAGTTCTGAAAGCGATGGGGGAAAGAAAAACATGAAAACAACAGCAAAAAGAATAGGCGCTGGAGCAGATGGAAGAACTGTTCAAACTGCAAGACAAACTCAAGCCAGAAGAGTTCGAACTCAAGCGGAAAAGTATCTTAGACAAAAAGGAGTTGCACACGCTTCCTACGCTGCAGCTAAAAAAAGAGCTAAGCTGGACG
>JACRGF010000022.1 GCA_016212395.1 Microcaldota archaeon | reverse complement strand
TGCTTCAAGCTGGGCTACCCTCAACCTCAATTCTTCAACTTCATTCATCTCTAATCGCCAAACAGCTTTCGACGAAAAAGAATTTCCACTTTTCGGTCAAAAACCACACGTCGGAGCTCCGACGCAGCTAAACACATACGACGCATACAATATTTACTACCCCTCAACAAGCCCAACGTAAAAAAAAGAGCTGAACAACTTCTAAACTCCTAAACCTCTAGACTTCTGAACTGGAAATAGAAGCGCCGAGGAAGAGATTTGAACTCTTAATCCCGCGAGGGGAACTAGCTCTCAAGGCTAGCGCATTACCAGATTCTGCCACCTCGGCTTAAAACGTTTTCAGTTTACAGCTATCAGTTTTCAGTAATGAGAGTATTTTGAAAAATAGAGTATTTATATGTGAGTGAATTTTCAGGAAAGAAAAAGGCTTTTTGCTTTATTCAATGCTTATTTCGATGTGTACAGTGTCCGGGACTTTTACGCGCATGATTTGCCTGAGCGTGCGTTCATCTCCAGCAACGTCAATAATGCGCTTGTGGATGTGCATCGTCCATTTTTCGTAAGTGTCGCTCCCGTCCCCACAAGGGGTTCTTCGAGTAGAAATTTTGAGCGTGCGCGTTGGCAAAGGCACTGGACCGCGTATTGGAACTCCCGTGCTCTTCGCTATTTCTTTTATTTGCGTGCAGACTCCGTCTAGTTCAACGGGGTCTTTCCCCACCAGTTTTATTCTTGCTTTCCCCATAGTATTCTACCCGTGTTTTCAGACAGCTGACTGTTTGCAGTCTGCTGCCTCGTTTTAAAAAAAAACAAAAAATGTTTTTTGGTGTTTAGTACACTTTTGGTTTTACGTCGAGCACGACTCCAGCAGCCACTGTCTGGCCCATGTCTCGAATCGCGAACCTTCCGAGCGGCGGGAATTCCTGGAATTTCTCTATTACAGTTGGCTTAAGCGGCTTTATTTTAACAATAGCCACGTCTCCGGTCTTGATAAAGTCCGGGTTTTTAGCCATTACCTGCCCGCTCTTCGGGTCTTTTTTCTCGAGTATTTCAATGAATTGGCACGCGACTTGGCACGTGTGAATGTGGAACACCGGCGTGTAACCCTTCGCAATGGCAGTCGGGTGGTCCAACACTACGATTTGCGCTGTAAACTCTTCAGCTACCGTCGGAGGCTTGTCAGCATAACCAATCACTTCGCCTCTCTTCACGTCCTTCTTGTCAACGCCCTTCACGTTAAAGCCAACGTTGTCTCCTGGAATAGCTTGCGCGACTTCCTGGTGGTGCATTTCAATCTTTTTTACTTCACCTTTCGCGCCTGAAGGCATGAACACGATGCTCGTGTTCGGCTTCAGAATGCCAGTCTCAACCCTGCCTACTGGAACAGTGCCGTGGCCGGTAATCGTGAAAACGTCTTGGACAGGCATTCTCAACGCTTTGTCAAGAGGCTTTACAGGAACTTTGAACGTCTCGAAAGTTTCAACGAGCGTCGAGCCCTTGTACCAATCCATTTTCGTAGTCTTTTTTCCTACGTTGTCTCCATCGTAAGCAGAGAATGGAATGAAGGGGATCACGTCCACCTTGTAGCCGATGTTTTTCAGCAAAGTAGACATTTGCGCTTTAATGTCCTCGAACTTCACGCGGTCGTAGCCAACAGCATCCATTTTGTTAACGCCGATGACGATCTGCGGAATTCCGAGCACTTTAGCCAAGAACGCATGCTCTTTCGTCTGGGGCTGAATGCCTTCTTTTACAGAGCAAACGAGAACTGCAGCGTCAGCCTGTGAAGCGCCTGTAATCATGTTTTTCACGAAGTCCCTGTGGCCAGGCGCGTCAATAATAGTAAAGTGGTATTTTGCAGTAGTGAACTCGCGGTGTGAAATGTCTATCGTCAATCCACGCTCGCGTTCCTCTTTCAACTGGTCCATTGCAAACGCGAACTCGAAAGTAGGCTTTCCGACTCTTTCTGCTTCCTCTTTAAGTTTTCTCAACTCTTGCTCGCTCAAACCGCCGGTATCATACAATACTCTTCCGACAGTCGTGCTTTTTCCGTGATCGACATGCCCGATAAAAACCAAATTCAAATGTTCCTTCGCAGCCATAACTCAGCACCTCCCAAAAACAAAAAAAATTCTTTTTTCAGATTTATTTGCATTTTTTCAGAATGTTCTTCAAACGATTTTAAGAAGAGGTTATTTAGATAAAAAAGGTTTATTAAGGTTTACAATTTTTTTGCGAAACAAATTAAAACGAGAGCCTAGAATTTGTCTAGAATCGTGTATTTTGTCAAATACATGTGAGTTTGAAGCACGACGAAGAAAGGCATTATGAAAAGCGAGTTCAGCACGAGCATCAAAAACTCTGCGACGTTATGAGGCAATACCGCGAGAAAAATTATTGTCGGGATCGCGAGCAGCACGAACAAGGATAATACCCAC
>JACRGF010000021.1 GCA_016212395.1 Microcaldota archaeon | reverse complement strand
GATAACGCTAATAGCGGCGCCGAAGGCGCCGCGCGCCGCCGCTGAAACACTACTTGAATTACAATATAGAAAAAGACATTCGGACGCTACATCCACCCGTTAAAACAGGTAAGGATTAGCATCCAACAAAAGCCCTAAAACTTTTTCAGCATCAAAATTGCAAGCGCAAGCTCAGCCACGCCAGCTAATGCAAACAACGAGGGATAGCCGAGCGAAGCAATAATCGCTCCAGCAGAAAGAGTTCCAATCCAATAGCCGAACCAATAGCCCGTGAAAATGAAATTCAAATCCCTGCCAAGCTTTTTGGGAGTAGCGCACAAGGTTGCAATACGGTTGATAGTAGTGCCGGAAATAGAGTCTGAAAAACGCATCAACACAAGGCACGCAACAACAAGCGCCAAGCTCGACTTCAACAGCACGAGCAACGCAACTGCAAAAAAAGCCAGTGCAAACAAAGAATTCGAAGCAAAATAAAGCTTCTTGTTGTCGTACTTGTCTGAAAGCCCGCCAAGCAGAATAGAAGTAACTCCGTGAGCAGGCAAGACGATGAGAAACACCAAGCCAACGCCGTCAGGGGACAAGCTGAAAAAATCCTTCAAAAACAAAACCATCGCGAAACTCCACACCGAGCCCATCGCAAAACCGTCAAGAGACAAGAACAGCAACATTTTCTTCACGCGAGAGCTCACATGCCTCAACTCGAGAAAATGCGCGACGATCCCCACGCGAATCTTTTGAGGCTGCTCGCGCAAAAAAAACGAGGCAACAGCAATAACAAGGCCGATAACCGCAGTCAGCAGGAAAATCACTTCAAAACCAGCATTCACAATCAAATAGCCGGCAATAGCAGCGCCCAAGCCCATGCCAAGCCAAATCGCCGCGGAATAATAACCGGCAATCTTCCCAACCCCGTAACGCTCGCTTCCCGCGAAAATCAACGGCCGCTCCACCCCGCGCAACGCGCTCGTCGCAACACCCTCGCCCACCTTGCCCATTGCAAAATAAAGGTGGGAAGGCGCGAAAAAATAAATTAAAGCAGTGACGGCCTGCATCACCCCGGAAGAAAACAAGAACAGCTTGTTCCCGAAAACGTCAGACAAGCCCCCGAAAACAACGCGAAGCAACTGGAACACGAGAGGAAAAAAAGAGAAAATCAAGCCCATTTCAACAACAGAAACGTTCTTCGAACTCAAGTAAAGCGGCAAAGCAGCCAGCAAAATGCCTGAAAACGCCAAGTTGAACAAAAAAGTGGCAAGCAAGCCGATAGCCATGTTTCGCATGAGAATATGTTTGCACGAAAAAATTTAAAGAAGCAAGCATTTAAAAGATTAGGTGAACCTAAACCTGCCATGGAGAGAGAAAGCATAAGCCACGAGGTAGAAGAGTACTTGGAGTCTATCTACAGGAGGAAAGAGCGAGGCGATGCGGCGAAAACGAGCGACATCGCGGAAGAGCTGAAAGTATCCGCCCCGAGCGTGAGCGAAATGTTCAGAAAGCTCGCAAAAGCCGGCTTGATAGAGCACACTCCTTACGCTGGAGCAGTGCTGACGAAGAGAGGCGAGGTAATAGGAAAAAACGTGATAAAAAAGCACAGGCTCATCGAAAAGTTTCTCGCAGTGATAGGAGTGAAGAGAAAAGTCCACGAGGAAGCCTGCGCGCTCGAACACGCGGTTTCAGATGACGTTGAAAAAAGCATCAGGAAAGCAATCCTGAAAGCCAAACTGGAGGGCGTCCCGCTGTCAGTGCTGGACAACGGGGACAAGGCAAAAATTATAGCGATAGACGCGGGCGCGAAGGAATCGCAGAGGCTCGCGGACATGGGCCTGACGAAAGGAACAGAAATAACGTTCACAAAATCCGCCCCGCTCAAAGGCGCTGTGGAAATAAAAGTGCGCGGAACCAAGCTCGCGATTGGAAGGCAAGTCGCAGCAAAGATTTTCGTAGAGGTGAAAAAGTGAAGAAAACCAAGATAGCCCCCGCCACTCCAAAACTTCAAAACTCAAGTGAAAAAATGAATAAAATTAGGATAGCCCTCGCCGGAAACTCGAACGTGGGAAAAAGCGCGTTGTTCAACTACCTCACGGGCTTGGCACAGCACGTTGCAAACTGGCCTGGGAAAACAGTGGAACTTGCCGAAGGGACCCTGCGCTTCAACGGCTGCGAAATAAAAATAATAGACTTGCCGGGAATTTATTCCCTCTCGACTTTTTCTATAGAAGAACGCGTAACGCAGGAGTACATACTGAAAGAAAAGCCGGACGTTGTAATAAACGTGATAGACAGCACTGCATTCGAACGAAACCTTTTCTTCACAAGCCAACTGCTGGAACTCGGCGTGCCAATAGTCGTCGCCTTGAACCAAAACGACGTGGCGAAAAAGAAAGGCATGGAGATAAACGCGAAAAAACTGGAAGAAATTTTAGGAGCGCCAGTAGTCCCCACCGTAGCGACAACAGGCATTGGAGTCTGGGAACTCGTAAAAAAATGCATTGAAACAACAAAAGCAAAGCCTGCCAGAGCGAAAAAAATAGAGTACGGGAAAGAAATAGAGGAAAAAATAAAAAAAATAGAGCACGAGCTGAAACACTCTGAAACAACTCCGTACCCGAAAAGATACGCGGCAATAAAACTGCTTGAAGGCGACGCGGAAACAAGCGCGGAAATAAAAAAAATAAACGCACACGCAACTGCCGAAGCAAAAAAATGCGCGCGCGAAATAGAACGCATTCACGGAGAACCCGCACGGATAGTCTTAAGCAATGAAAGGTACAACTTCGCGAACAGGACTGCAGAAAAAACCCAAAAAATAACGCAAAAAAAACAAGGAATATCAGATTTTATAGACGAGATAACCACGCACAAAGTCTTCGGCTACATAATAATGCTCGTCGTGCTCGGCGCCATATTCTACTCGATATTTACAGTGGGAAGCGTTCTTTCAACAATGATAGGAAACGCCTTCAACTCATTCCGGCCAAGCGCGGAAAACGTCGCGGCAAACCTCGCGTGGGAAGGCCTCGTCGGCGGTTTCGTTGCAGGCCTGACGCTAGTGCTCCCGTACGTGCTCCCGTTCTACCTGCTGTTGTCCCTCCTCGAAGACACAGGCTACATTACGAGAGTCGCATACCTGCTCGACGGCATGGCGCACAAGATAGGCTTTCACGGAAAAGCAGTTATTCCATTATTGCTCGGCTACGGATGCAACGTGCCAGCATGCTTCGGATGCAGGATAATGGAGTACGACAGGGACAGGCTCATAACCGCTTTCGCAATAACACTCGTGCCATGCACAGCACGGACAGTAGTAATACTGGCGCTAGTAGCAGCCTACCTCGGAGTATGGTGGGCGATAGGAATATACGCGTTAAACCTCGTGCTGATAGCAATCCTCGCGAAAATCGCGTTCAAAATCCTCCCCGGAGAACCAGTCGGCCTGATAATGGAAATGCCGCCATACCGCATGCCGTCGCTCAACGTCGTGGCAAAACAAACATGGCGAAGGACGAAATCGCTCATAACAATAGTATTCCCGTATTACATTGCCGGAGGGCTGGCACTCGCACTCCTCCAAATAATGGGAGTAATCGAAGTGCTGAACAACCTCCTCGAACCATTAACAGTAGGCTGGCTCGGGCTGCCAGCACTCGCAAGCACGCTATTAATATTCGGCATTGTGCGAAAAGAATTCGTCGTAGTACTCCCCGCACTGCTCTACAACACGACAGACTTGTCCACAATATTCACGCCAACCCAAATGGTCGTGCTCACGCTCGTGACAATGCTCTACATCCCATGCCTGGCAACCATAGAAGCGCTCAGAAAAGAATTCGGAACAAAAAAAGCATTATTCATCACAGCACTCGAAATAGTGCTGGCAGTAATAATCGGAGGAATAACAGCGAGAATAATCCCAACACTCCGACTGCTCGCGTAAAAAAAAAGATTAGAAAAAATAGTTATTCCTTCTTCAACTTCAAAATCGCTTCAGCAATGTCGTTCGTCTCCTTCAACGCCGCGACTGCTTCCTCCTTCGACGCGCCAGTCTGCTCGACAACCATTTGAATGTCTTCAACGCTCGGCCCGCTCGCTTCCTCGCCAACAGAACCCATTATTTGAAAACTCGTCTGGCCCTGCATTTCAATCTGCACAACCTGCGGGGAAGAAACAACCAATTTGCTTCCATCCTCCTGCTCTATCACGACACGCTTGGCAACAACCTGCTTCGTCTTAATGCCCATCTGCTGCATCATGCGCATCATCTGCTTCGGATCCATTCCCGGAATCATCCACAAACACCTCTCACGCAAAATAATAAAAGCAAGCAAATCAAACGCAACTAAAGTTTATTTTCTTATCGTCGCGAGAAGCAACGCAGAAACAAGCGAGAAAACAACAGCGAAAACAAACGTTGCCGAAACCCCTGCAACTTGAACGCTCCACAGCAAGCCAGCAATTATGCTGGCAGGCAAAGCAACCAATCCAACTGCAGCCTGAAAAGCACCCATTGCAGAAGCACGCTTTGCCCCTGGAGCGAGAGTGGAAACGAACGCTTTCTGGCTCGTCTCGAACGCAGCGTTGAACAAACCGTAAACACCGAACAACAGCCAAACAGCCAACGCGCTTGAAGCAAGCGCAAAGCCCGCGCAAACAAAAGCAAACAAGGCAAAACTGAAAGCCAAAACATTCTTTTTCCCAAGCCTGTCAGCAAGCACACCGAAAGGAAAAGCGGAAACAGCGTAAACAACGTTGAAAAACAAGTAAGCAAGAGGAACGAACTCGACAGCCATTCCAACGTCTTGAGAACGCAGAATGAAAAAAGCGGAAGAAAAATTCGCCAACGAAAACAACACTCCAACAAGCAACACGCGCTTGAACTCGGAAGAAAAATCAGCGAGAGCAGCAAACGAAACCGCTTTCGCCCTGCGGACCAACTTCTCCTTCACTGGAACTATGAACAACAAAGCAAGCGCGGAGGGGATGAAGGACAGCCAAAAAATAGTGCGGTAAGCAGAACTCAAATCAAGCGAAGAAGAGTAAAAATGAAGAATCAAAAAAGCAACCAAAGGCCCGACAACAGCGCCGGCAGTGTCCAACGCGCGGTGAAAACCAAAAGCTCGCCCCCGCTCCTTCTCCCCGGAAGAAGCGGAAATAATGGCATCACGCGGAGCACTCCTCAAACCCTTGCCCACCCGGTCAAGAAAACGAACAACCAAAACGTGCTGCCACACGCCAGCAAGCGCGAACAACGGCTTCGAGAAAGTCGAAAAAGCGTAACCAGCGTAAACAAACGGCTTCCTCTTTCCTATCTTGTCAGAATAAAAACCAACAGGCGCCTTCAACAAACTCGCAGTGCTCTCGGCAACACCCTCAACCAGCCCAACGACAGACATGGGCGCATGCAACACGTTCACGAGAAACAACGGAAGCACGGAAAAAATCATTTCACTGCCCACGTCAGTAAGAAAACTGACGATGCCAAGCAGCAAAACGTTCCTGCCCAGCTTCTTCAAAAAAGAAAACATCAACAAAAACATTAAACGCGAGAATATTAAAAAATGCGGTTTCCGGTTGCAACCGCTCGCCAGCCACACACATAAGTTATGTATTTATAAATATTTACACATAATACATGAGATAGGTGATTGAATGACTACTATGACGCTATCGATACCGAACGAACTGAAGCAAAAGTTGGAAGAATTCCCTGAAATAAACTGGAGCGAAGTCGCCAGGCAAGCATTCATGCAAAAAGTAAGGGACTTGGATTTCCTCAAAAGCTTTAAAGCAGAAAGCGAAATGACTGAAGCAGAAGCCCTAAAACTTGGAAAACAAGTAAGAAAAAAACTTGCCGACAAGTTCAGAGACGGTTGACATGGACGTAGTAATAGATGCCAACATTCTTTTCGCCATACTCATAAAGAAGGGCATTACTGAACGAATTTTGCTGGCAAACGAATTGCACCTCTATGCTCCAGAATACCTATTTGCGGAATTTAAGGAACATGAAACAGAGATTTTGAAAATAACCAAGAGAAACAAATCCGAATTTGCGAGGCTAATCAACGTGCTTGAAAGAAGGATAGAACTTTTGCCAGTTTCAGAATTCAAGCACTGCGTGAAAGAAGCAGAGAGATTATTGCTAGACAAAGACGACGCAGCGTACCTCGCAATATGTCTCGCCAAGAAAATGCCTTTATGGAGCAACGACAACCACTTTAAAATGCAGAGCGAAGTAAAAGTTTTCACGACACAAGAATTGATAAGGCATTTGTGCCTAGCATGAAAAGAGGATTGTTTATGCCAAGCGAAAGAGAACTAGTAAAAAAAATAACTCGCAAGCTTTACGCGAAAAAAAACGTGCTGGTGAAAGCAGGCGAAGACGACGCAGCAATAGTTGAAATAGGAGGAAAACAACTAGTGTTCACCACAGACATCGGGTTTCGCGCTACGCACTTCCCGAAACAAATGAGCTTCAAAGACATTGGATTCAAAACAGTGTGCGTGAACTTGAGCGACTTGGCAGCAACTGGCGCAAAGCCGGAATGCATACTGGCAAGCGTTGGAATCGAGAGCAGAATGAAAGCGAAAGAAGTGCAGGAACTCGCGCGCGGAATGAACAAAGCATGCAAAAAATACGACGCGAGCTTCGTGGGAGGAGACACGAAAAAAGCAAGAGAATTAACGGTTTCAATATGCGCAATAGGAGAAATAGTTGAAGGAGCGAGAGCACTGAAAAGAAACAACGCGCGAGTTGGAGATGTCGTGTGCGTTACTGGAGAAATAGGAAACGCTGTCTGCGGACTGAAAATTCTACTTGAAAAACAAACAAGAAAAAAAAACAAGCGAAACAAAAACAAAACGCGAAAAACAAAGCACGCAAAACTCGTTCACGCTTTCACTCACCCAATTCCACGAGTTCAAGAAGCGCTAGTGCTAAGCAAACAATGCAAAAGATGCGCAGCAATAGACTGCAGTGACGGGCTGTTGTTCACGCTGAAAGAAATAGCAGACGCGAACAACGTGAAAATAACAATACACAAAAACAAAATTCCGGTTTCAAAAGAAGCAAGAAAATACGCAGGAGAAAATAGACTGAATGAAAAACAACTGCTGGACACAGGAGAAGACTACGAACTAGTTGTTTGCATGAGCGAAAAAGACTTTGGAAGAGTGAAGAAGAAAATAAAACTAATTGAAATTGGAAGAGTGGAAAAAGGAAGAGGAGTAATCGTGGACGGAAAACAAACGCAAACGAAAGGGTACGACGCGTTTCTAGTGTAATTTATATATTTTATGCATTATAAGAGTATTAAGCAAGCATTAAAAGGTGATTAAAGATGGCTAATGTTAATGTGCGATTGAGTGGAATTGCAGAAAAGATTTTAGGAGAGTTAGTCAAGCAGGGTTACGCAGCGTCTAAAACAGAAGCGATTCGGCTAGCGTTGATTGATTATAATGAACACCACCCTATTTTAGAGGCTTTGGAAGACGAACAAGACTTAGAACTTGTCCTTGCTTTTGAAAACAAAGTAAAGGAAGGCAAAGCACGCTTGCACGGGGAAAAAGAACTAAAAAAATTGTTCGGGTAACAAACATGCCTGAATTCCAACTGGTTTTTGAAGACAGCTTCGAGAAAGACGTGCAGAAGCTCGACAACTCAATAAAAAAAATTGTTGAAAAAGCAGTTTACAAAATAAAAGAAAACCCGCTTGCAGGAAAACCGTTGAAAGGAGTCTCCAACTACTTTAGAATGCGGTTTCTCAACTATAGATTAATTTACAAAGTTGAAGCCAGCCAAAAAAAAATAGTGCTGCTAAACGTGATAAAAAGAAAAACGGATTATACACGCTACCACCCGAAGTAAAAAAAAAACCCGCAACAACAAAACTAGGGAGTATGACGCGTTTCTCGCTTGAAAAACTATTTTTTCTTCTTCTCTGCCGCCTGCTCCAAAACTTTCACGCCCGGCAGTTCTTTTCCCATGAGGAATTCTACGAACGCTTTGCCTGCGAGGCTCGGGTAACTTATTTTCGAAGCGTCTATTCCCAAGTCGTGCACTGCGGCAAGCGTGTTGCCTCCGCCCAAGAGCGAAAAGCACTTCGTGCCTGCAATAGCCTGCAAAACAGTCTTCGTGCTTGAAGCGAACTTCGCGTCTTCATAAACTCCAACAGGCCCGTTCATGATGACGGTTTTGCTCGCGCGGATTTCTTCAGCGTACCTGGCAGCAGTCATTGGCCCGACATCGAAAATAGGCGCGTCAATCACACCCTCGTGAACGTCCACGTCAACGCGCTTTCCGTTCTTCTCGCACCCGACGTCAAGAGGCAAAACTATTTTCTCGCCAACGTTTCCAAGCAATTCCTTAGCTGTTGGAATTAATCCAGTGAACTGTTTTTTTTCAAGAAAATCAGCGTTCGCCTTGCCAATGTTTACTCCGCTTGCAGCAAGCAGAATAGTCGCGGGAACTCCTCCGCAAAGAACTTTATCTACTACTCCGCTCCTCAGCCAGAAACTAACCATTGCCATCGAATCGTCAGCCTTCGAACCGCCAACAATAAGCACTACCGGCTTTTCAGGGTGCTCGAGAGCAGTAGAAAGCGAACGCACTTCAGCTTCCATCACCCTGCCGGCGAAAGCAGGCAACACTACTGCAAAACCCACTACAGACACTTGCGCGCGGTGGGAAACAGAAAAACCGTCGAGCACGAACGCGTGCGCGAGAGGAGCCAAATCAGAAACCATTCTCGTCTTCGAAAACTCTTCCACGCTCATCTTCGCAGACTCTTCCTCTGAAAAACGAACGTTTTCAAGCAACAAAAGCTCGCCGTCCTTCAAAGCCTTTACTGCAGACTGCGCCTTAACCCCGTGAACATCATCAACGTAACCAACTTTCTTCCCAACAAATTTAGAGAGAAGCACAGCATGCTGTTTGAGCGGAATGCAGTCAGCATCACCCTTCCTGCCCTGGTGAGCTAAAATCACGACGCGAGCGCCTTTCACTGAAAGCTCTTTCAACGTGCGCGCGTGCGCTTCAAGCCTGTCTGAAGAAGCAATCAAGCCGGTCTTTTCGTCAATCGAAGAATTGCCGTCAATGCGCACGAGAACAGTTTTGCCCTTCCACTCGAAATCATCTAAAGTCAAAAAAGCAGGCATTCACAACACCCCCTAAAGCAAACACTTGAAAACAGTTTGGCAGAGAAACGTTTTTAATGTATTTCTGCAAATCGCTAAAGAGAGGTGAGCGCCATGGGCGGCGGAGAAAAAGCTACTCTTGAAATGATTTACGCGGAAGTCAAAAAAATAAACCAAAAAATGGACAAGCTAGAACACTTCATAATCCCGGAAGAAGAACTGAACAAAGAAGAATTAAAAGAACTGGACGAACTGGTCTCCGACGCAAAAAAAGGAAACGCTGTTCCATTCCAGAAAATAAGAAAATAAGGCGGTTTTGTGTTTGAAGTCTATTTTGGAAACGCACTGGCACAAAAAGATTACGCCGAGCTGGATGAGAAAACGAGGACAGCAGTAAACAACGTTTGCGAAACACTGGCAAAAACTCCAGTTCCATTCAAAGAGTACGACGTTATAAAAATAAAAGGAAGGGAAGCGTGCTATAGGATACGCATTGGAAAATTCCGGATTTTATACCATGTTGACGAAGCACTAATGAAAATATACATTCTTTCCATAGAGCGAAGGTCTGAAACCACGTACGATTAAATGTCGAGCCATTGAAGAAACTTTTTTAACTTGTTTCTGCGAATCGTTAAAGCGAGGTGGGAGCAAATGGCTAAAACTCGAGTGGCAATCAACGGTTTCGGACGAATAGGGAGAGGGTTTCTGAGAGCAGCAGTGAACGACGCAGAATTCTCTGAAAAATTTGAAGTCGTCGCGGTGAACGACTTGGTTGACGCGAAAACTCTCGCGCACTTGTTCAAATACGATTCTGTCCACTTGAAGTTTGAAGGCGAAGTGAAATCAACAGAAAACTCGATTATAGTCAACGGGCAGGAAATAAAAGTCTTGGGGGAAAAAGACCCTGAAAAATTCCCGTGGGCGCAACTCGGAGTAGACTTCGTGCTCGAATCAACAGGGAGGTTCGTTGACAGGGAAGGCGCGGCGAAACACTTGAAAGCAGGCGCGAAGAAAGTAGTGATTTCAGCGCCGGGAAAAAACGAAGACATTTCGATAGTAATAGGAGTGAACGACGACAAGTACGACAAGCAAAAACACAACATTATTTCAATGTGCTCGTGCACGACGAACTCCATAGCGCCACCATGCAAAATACTGCACAGAACATTCGGAATAAAAAGGGCGTTCATGACTACAGTGCACGCTTACACCGGAGACCAGCGCATTCTCGATTCTCCGCACAAGGACTTGCGCAGGGCGCGCGCAGCAGCAGCAAGCATCATTCCAACAACAACAGGCGCTGCAAAAGCAATCGCGCTCGCCATTCCGGAATTGAAAGGAAAAATGGATGGAATCGCACTCCGCGTGCCAGTAGTGGACGGGAGCGTGAGCGACATTACGCTGGAACTCGAAAAAGAAACAACAAAAGAAGAAATCAACGCTGCATTAAAGCAAGCAGCAGAAGGCGAACTTAAAGGAGTAATGGAGTACACTGAAGACCCCATCGTTTCAGTTGACATTATCGGAAACCCGCACACTGCAATAATAGACGGGCTCGCCACAATCGCCATAGGAGGAAAAAGCAATTTCGTGAAAATCCTCTCGTGGTACGACAACGAATGGGGATTCAGCGTAAAATTAGTGGAATTAATGAAAAAACTGTAAAGCAAGAGAGAGGGGAAGAAACAAAATGGACTTGGAAAAAAAAATCGAGCTGGCAACCAGAAAGCCAACGTGCGAAATACTTACTAGCGAAGAATTAAGGAACGTGTTTGAAACGAACAACCACCCAAAGCACTACATAGGGTTTGAAGTAAGCGGAATGGCGCACTTGGGAACACTCGTGTCAACGCTGAAAATAAAGGATTTGCTCGAAGCAGGAGCCAAGCCCACCATCCTCCTCGCAGACTACCACGCGTGGATAAACAACAAGCTCGGAGGAGACCTTAAAAAAATACAGGAAGTCGCGAAGGGATACTTCAAGCACGCGTTCATTTCAATGGGCTTAAGCGAAGACAAAGTAAAATTCGAGCTTGCAAGCGAACTGTACGGACAGGAATACTGGAAAATGGTGATGGAGACAAGCAGGCACACTACGCTCAAAAGAATGCTGCGCTGCGTCACGATAATGGGAAGAAAAGAAAGCGAAGCAACAGACTCGGCGGCAGTCTTATACCCTGCAATGCAAACAGCAGACGCGTTCCTCCTCGACGTTGATATTATGCACGGCGGGCTGGACCAGCGCAAAGCACACGTGCTCGCACGCGAAATAAGCGAAAAAATGAAGAGAAAAAAACCAGTAGCACTCCACCACGCGCTGTTAATGGGCTTGCAAGGCCCGCAGAAAATGGGCTTTGAAGAACGCGAAGACGCAGACATTGCAATAAGCTCGAAAATGAGCAAAAGCAAGCCGGAAACATGAATTTACATCCACGACTCTGAAGCGGAAATCAAGAAAAAAATCTCGAAAGCATACTGCCCGGAAAAACAATTCGAAAACAACCCGATAATAGAATTGTGCACGCAAGTGATAATGCGAGACGGAAGCACGCTGAAAGTGGAAAGGCCTGAAAAATTCGGGGGAACCATTGAATTCGAAGACGCGGACTCGGTAAAACTCGCGTACAGCGAAGGAAAACTCCACCCAATGGACTTGAAAAACGCAGTAGCAGCAGAAATAAGCAAAATCCTCGAGCCAACAAGAAAATACTTTGAAAAAAAACCAGAACTGCTCGAACAAGCAAAAAAAGCAGAAGCAACAAGATAACTTTTTCAAAAAAAGCTACGAGAGCAAAAAAAAAGCAAAAAGCAGGCGAACAAAAAACTAGGATAACGCATTGAACGCGCAGATAGAAAAGCTTATAATTATACAGAAAGTATAATTATATTGGTGGTTTAATGGTTGACTTGCACGCGCGTGCCAGAAGAATTGGAAACTCGTGGGCGATACTGATTCCGAAAGAAAAAGCAGACGCCCTAAACTTGAGCAAGGAACCGGACTTGCACGTGGACATTGAAGCAATACCACGGCTGCGCGAGCTTGCCGGAACGTTCAAGTCGAAAAAATCTACTGCGAGGCTGATGCAGGAGATAGACGAAGGGTGGGATTAAATGTACTTCCTGGACACTTACGCAATGCTTGAATACGTCAAAGGCAACAGGAAATGCGTGGAAATGATTGAAAGCAACGTCGCGCGCACGAGCGACTTTCAACTGATAGAATTGTATTACATAACGCTGAGAGAACAAGGGGAAGAGCTTGCAGAAAAATATTTTGAAGCGTTCGCGTTGAACAAAGTGCAAATCCCGGAAAAAACGCTTAAAAACGCCATGAAGACGAAAGCAGAGTTTCACGCGAAAGGCAAAAAAATTTCGTACGTGGACGCAATAGGATACCAGTACGCGAAAGAAAACAACCTCAAATTCCTGACAGGAGACAAAGAATTCGAGAAAGAAGAAAACGTAGAATTTGTTAAGTGAGGGATTTTATGGCAGACAAGTTGAAAGTGGCAGTAGTAGGCGCAACAGGCGTTGCCGGACAGCAATTCCTGGCATCGCTCCCAAACCACCCGAAGTTCGAAGTGGCAAAACTCGCTGCAAGCGAGCGAAGCGCAGGCAAAAAATACGTTCAAGCAATCACAGACGAGAAAGGCTCGGTAAACTGGTTCTGCGACGAACAACTCTCCGAACAATACAGGGGAATGCTGGTGGAAGACGCGAGCAAAATGAAAGTAAACGACGTGGACTTGGTGTTCACAGCAGTGGAAAGCGACGCTGCAAAACAACTCGAGCCAATATACGCGAAAGAAAAGCCCGTAATTTCAACAGCAAGCGCGTTCAGGTACGAAGACGACGTGCCCATATTCATTCCAGGAGTAAACATGGAACACGACGAGCTCATTGGAGTACAACAGAAAAAAAGAGGCTGGAAAGGATTCGTAACACCAATCCCAAACTGCACTACAACCGGGCTGGTGATAGCGCTAAAACCATTGTACGACGCGTTCGGAATACAAAGAGTGCTCATGACAAGCATGCAGGCAATGAGCGGGGCAGGCAGAAGCCCTGGAGTAAAAGGACTCGACATTCTAGACAACTTGATTCCGTTCATTCCGAAAGAAGAAGAAAAAGTCGAAATAGAAACACAGAAAATCCTTGGAAAAATCGCGGGCGGAAAAATAACGCCTGCAGACTTCCGCGTGAGCGCAACATGCACGCGCGCGGCAGTAATGGACGGCCACACTGAAGCAGCCTACGTGAGCTTGAAGAAAAAAGCAAGCGTTGAAGAAACGAAAAAGAAAATGCGCGAGTTCGGCAAAGAATTCACTGCACTCAAACTGCCCAGCTCGCCTAAAAACCTCATAACAATAACAGAAGACCCGTTCAGGCCACAGCCACGCTTGGACAGGAACGCTGAAGGCGGAATGACGACTACAGTCGGAAGATTGCGCAAAGACAACGCGCTCGAAAACGGAGTAAAATTCGTGCTAGTCTCTCACAACACGAAAATGGGCGCGGCAAAAGGAGCAATGCTAGTCGCAGAATACCTCGAAAAGAAAGGAAAAATCTAAAGCTTCTTAAATGTTATTTTCATAACATTAGATGTTATAAAAATAACATGTGAGGAAAATGGCAGATGCGTTGGACAAGGCAGTGCTGAGGTTTGAAGCGAGAATAAGGAAAGTTTCTGAGAGCTTAGTCATAACTATTCCAAAACAGCAAGCGGACGCGCTGAATTTCAAATCCGGGCAAACGGCGCTAGTTGAAATGATTAAAATAAACGAAGATGAATTAAAGAAGCAAAAACAAGAGGAAGGATTGCGGACGTATTTTGGAGAGCCGTACCACGGGGCACTGTATTACAATAACGTTAAAATTGCGGAATTAGACGCAGTATTCTGCAAGGAAGACGAGTATAGAACAGGCGGGCTTGGTGAGGGCCAGCCACTTGATTCACTGCCAATCGCAAGAAGCTTTTCAGGCATAATCAGCAGGGGAAAATATCTGAGTTCAGGATTCAAGGAATTGCATTCAGACAAAGGAGACTCTGTGGAATGGATCTCGCGTTCTATGGATGGATTTAACAGGATGGAGATAGAACGAGGCAGTGAAAAACTCATTTTTGAACCAGCGTGGTTTGAACAGCATTCCGTGGATTTGCTCGAAAGCAAAAGGATAGACAATCTAAGATTTGATGCTCCAGCAAAAAACGTGAAAAAAACAGATTCAGCAATAGACCCGTTGAAAAAAATATTAGAAGAATTCAAGCAAATCAAGTTCGCATTCGTGTACGGCAGCATTGCAAGAGGAACGTTCACTAAAAATAGCGATATAGACGTGCTGATAATTGGAGTTGAAAACAATAAAATGCATGAAAGAATATTTGAATTGCAAAAGACAACAGCCAGGCCAATAAATTATATGATTTGGAGCAAAGAGAAATTCAGGAAAAAACTGCACGAGGGCGACGGGCTGCTTAAGGAAATAATTAGAAATAACATAGAGTGGTTACATGGAGACAACAACGAGTTTGAGCGAATTATTGAAAGAGAAATGGATAGAAAAGAAAAGAACGCCAGCAGATGAACAAACAGTAAAATGGACTGCACCCCTAAAAGTGGACAGGTAGATAAGGTTCACTGGAATGAGCAAAAGGGGTGCAATAATGAGGTTGAGGAGAAGGTTTACGAAGGAATTCAAGTTACGTGTAGTGCGGGATATGGAGACGAAGCCGTTTGT
>JACRGF010000020.1 GCA_016212395.1 Microcaldota archaeon | reverse complement strand
CTGTGGAAGTTCGATAAGAAATGGAACAGCTGGCGCAAGCTGAGCGCCCTTGGCTGGCAAACGCCAGCCAGCGTTTACCGCAACAAAAGGTATTTCAACAAGCGCGTTCATAAGCAGAAAAAGCGGACATTTTCGCTGACACTCTACATTTAGACATCTTGATCGCGTCAGCAGTCAGGCTGCAAAAACCAAGAATTTTGTCGTGATGTAGGAAGAGGATCGTGTTTGCTATCATTTCTTCTTGATGCGTAAGAGCGTCATTTTTCAAAAAATCGTTTATGTCTTTATCGCCACAATCAAAATCAGCTGTATTGTAGACTCTGCTGAACTTTACGGAGATAATATCTTTTAGTTTAACCTGTGGATTAGACATTAAAGCGCCCTTATTTCTTTGTTATTCTAGAGAAAACGTCCAAGCCCTTTTGTATTAATTCTATTCTTTTCGGGTTTGGATTGACTTCTTCATTACGCATTGTTTTATAGAAGTCTGCCACATCCAGCCCTTTCAATACTGGCGTTGGTTCTATTGGTTTTGCCATGTTGCCACCATCTGAAAATATGTGCACGAAGGTTGTTTAAATAGTTTTCTTTTTGGTTTCTCGCAGTTTTTCAACCATCTCGCATTTCTTGCATTTTTCTTGTGAGGATGGTTCTCCGCAGTTTGAACATTTTTGCATTGAGAGTTTTTTTTGCTTGAATTTTTCGTTGAGTTCTTTCTGGAGCGAGAGGAAAGAGTTGAACAGCTTGAATTTCGTTCCAGGCATTTTCACTTCGCAGTCGTTGGCGAACGAGCGCGCCAAGTCGCGCATCACGTCGTCGTGCGCGTAAGGGCATTCAGGGCGTTCTATGGAAACGCCTTTCAAAAGCATGTAGAGCGCTGCTTCTTTCTCGGGAGTGCGCGCGAGGGGCCTGATGCGGTCCACGAACGCGTCGTCTTCAATAACGCCCCCGCCTATTCCAAAGCGTGCGAGGCGCGCGGGCTCGTTGCGCGCCAGGTTCATTAAAAGCGTTTGCACAATGTCGTCCAAATTATGCCCGGTGGCGAGCTTGTCTAATTTTAGTTCACGCGCAGTCTTGTTGAGAATCCAGCGCCGGAACACACCGCAGAAAGAACAGGCGCTTCCTCCTGATTTTTTTCGCACTTCATCCATTGAAAAGCCTGTTTCCTTCTTGAAAGAGCGGACTGCGAGAGGCACGCCGAGCTTTTTGCATTCTTTTTTCGCTGTTTTTATAGTGTGCGCGCGGTAGCCGCGAATGCCTTCATCTATTAGAATTGCAGTGAGCGGGACGCGCATTTGCTTGCAGAGAGGCGCGAGCAAGTAGAGAGTGGCAAGCGAATCCTTCCCGCCAGAGAGCGCGATGCCCAGGCGTTTTGCTCCGTGCAAGAGCTGGAATTCGCGGATGGTTTTTTTCACGCGTTTTTCGAAAAACCGGATGAAGTGTTTTTTGCAAAAATTCTTTTTATTCGAGTAGGCGAGGAGCGCGACTGCGCGGGAATTGCAGAAATCACAATCAGCCAAACAACCACCAAAACAAAGATATTCAATTAATGAACGGCAATGCTGAAGCACGCACGACACGTTTTGTTTTTTTTCTTCTCGTTTATTCAGCTGTTTGCTTAACCTCCTGAAACTACTTTCAGCACTTCCACTGAATCAGAGTTTTTTATTTCGTCTTTCTCGGTTGCAATGTCGTCGTTTATTTTAACGACTATTATTTCAGAGTTTAGCTTGAGTTTGGCGAGCAACTGCTCTACAGTGCCGCTGAATTTCATGTCGCGCCATTTGCCTTCGAATTTGCATTTCACGCTGTTCACCTGAAAAAAATGATTTATTAAGTTTTAACGGCGAGAGTTATAAGCGTTGTTAGTAGTTTGTTTTCTGTTTATTCACGGGGGCTGGTTTGAATGGTGTTGGTAAAATCGTTGAAGGCACGGGAAATTCTTGATTCTAGAGGCGAGCCGACTGTTGAAGTGGAATTGTGCGCTGAGAACGGAGTGTTTTTCGCAATGGTTCCGAGCGGAGCTAGTGCGGGGAGCCACGAGGCGCTTGAAATGCGGGATGGGGAAAAGCGTTTCGGCGGGAAAGGGGTTTTGAAGGCAGTGAAGAACGTGAATGAAGTTATTGCTAAAAAAATTGTTGGAAGGGACGCTGGCAGGCAAAAGGAGATTGACGAGGCAATGCTTGAATTGGATGGGACTGAGAACAAGGGCAGGTTGGGCGCGAATGCTGTTTTGCCTGTGTCGATTGCGTGCTTGAAGGCAGCTGCTGCTGCGAAAGGGAAGAAAGTTTTCGAGTATGTTGGAGAGCTTGCGGGGGTGAATGCGTGCGTGCTTCCAGTGCCTCAGTTGAATGTAATGAATGGTGGAAAGCATGCAGGGCAGGAGAACGACGTGCAGGAGCACATGCTCATGCCTGTGGGCGCGAAGAATTACGCGGAAGGGTTGAGAATGGCGTGCGAAACTTACCAGGCGTTGAAGAAAATTCTCAAGAAAAAATTCGGGGCAAGGGGAACGCTTATTGGGGACGAGGGCGGTTTCGTGCCTCCTGTAGCGAATGTTGAGGGGAGACTGGAGTTGATGGCGCAGGCAGCGCGCGAGGCAGGCTGGGAGAAGGAAGTAGTGTTCGCGCTTGACTGCGCTTCTACAGAGTTTTACAAGGACGGAGTGTACACTATTGGCGACAAGCGTTTTTCGAGCGGTGAACTGGCGGATTATTACTCGCAGTTGGTCGCGAGGTTTCCAGTGGTTTCAATAGAGGACGGCATGAGCGAGGATGATTGGGAAGGCTGGCAGGAATTGACGAGAAAAATCGGGGGGAAAACGCAGGTGGTTGGGGATGATTTGCTCGTGACGAACGCGGAGAGGATAAAGAAAGCAGTGGAGTTGAAGGCAGTGAACTCTGCGTTGATTAAAGTCAACCAGATTGGGAGCGTGAGCGAAACTCTGGACGCGATTGTTGAGGCGAGGAAAAGCAAGTGGAGCGTTGTAGTAAGCCACAGGTCAGGAGAGACGGAAGACGCGTTCATCGCGGATTTGGTTGTTGGAGTGAACGGAGGGCAAAGCAAGTTCGGCGCGCCTGCGCGAAGCGACAGGAACGCGAAGTACAACGAATTGTTGAGGATAGAGGAAGCGCTTGGCGCGAAAGCAAAGTATTTGGGGAGAAAATTCAGGGGTTGAAAATGTCTTGCAGTGGTTTTGCAAAACAAGTCAAAACTGCAAAACTTCAAAACTCGAAACCACCAAGACAAAAAGGTGTTTGTTATGGTTTGCTGGCTCGTGTTATTGCCTAAAGTCGCGGAGTTTTTGAAAGAATTGGAGGGCAATGCTGGCGAGAGAAAGCGCTGGGCAATAGAAGTGCTGCGCGAGATTGAAGGGGAGGAAGGGCATGACAAGGAAAAAATGAGGAAGAGGGTGGACGAGGAAGGTGCGGCAGGCATACTGCGCATTGCTGAAAAGCTGAAGAAGAGGAAAAAGAAAAAAAATGAAGGGGAATGCCAAGAAGAGGATCGCGGAAGAAAAGAGGTTGCTGAGGAGGCTGAAACGAGTTTATAGAGCGTTTGCTGAATGTTCGGCTGGCGAAAAATAATAACGTATTTAAATTGTTGTTTGGTTAAAGAGTGGTTGCTGAGGTGAATTCAATGTTCGACGAAGACGAAGAGGAAGTTGACGAGGAAGAGGAAGAAGACTGGGATGAAGAGGAATTAGAGGAGGACGAGGACGAAGACGATTAGAGTTCACGCTTGCTTTCCTATTTTTTCAAGTATTTTTTGAGTTTCTCCTGATTTTTTTCCCTTGCTTTTTAAGAAGATGAATACGAGGAGCAGGAAGAAGGCTGCGGAAACTGCGAGTATTGCGAGTTCTGAAAAGTTTTGAGAAGAGTTTTGCAGTTGTTTTGGCGAAGAAGAGAGAACCTTCCCGGCGTAATCCTGCACGAAGCTTGAAGCGACGAGCGCGTCGTTCAGCCTCCCTGCTTCAAGCGACTCGTTCGCTTGGCGCATGAGTGCGGAAAGGCGCTCGCGTTCTGCCTGGAATTGCGCGTTGGTTGAAGCAAGCTCGCCGAGCTGCTTTAACGCGAGGAACCCGAGTTCTACTGAATTGCCCGCGCGAGTTGAGAAAAGAGAGTAGTCTGATTGAAGCAATGAAATCGTTTCGTTCAACTCGTTTAGTTCGAGAAGCGCTGTTGCAAAGTCTTTTGAATTGTTGAAAATTATTTCAGGGTTTTGCGAGTTGGCTTCAGCGAGCTTGAAAGTTTTTTGGAGGTGCGCGGAACTGTTTTTGAATTTTTTTTCAAGCGATTCCGCATTGAAGCTCGGGGTGAACGCGTTTTTCTTGGCCATTTCAACAGTTATTTCAAGAGCTTTGCTGAATTTTTCGAAGAGCGCTGAAGCTTCTTGCGAGTTTGACTCGAATAATGGTTTTTTTGAAATAAAGCTTGCGAGAAAATCTGAAGCGAGCGAGTCGAGTTTTGTTGAAGCGTTTTGAATTGAAGAGTTGAGCGAAGAGGAAAGCAGGGAAGCAGAGGAATAGTCTTGCGAGTTGATCAAGTCGTTTAATTGCTGAAAGTCCGACTCGAGTTTGAGGAGGAGTTCCTGGGACAGGCTTGCGTTGCCGGTGAGTGAAGCGAGAATTGCGTGCTTGTTTTTCAATTCGTTCAACTCAAGCCAAAGCGCGTCGCGCACGCGCGCAGCTGCTTCGAGTTCAGGAGGCTGTTTTTTGTATTCTGCAGCGAGCGCGCCTGCTTGCGCTATTTTTTGGGAAGCATCGGCAAAATTGTCTTCGTTGAGGCTTTTGTTCGCTTGCTGGGCGAGTTCAAGCACTTCAGCGCGAGTTTGCAAGTCAGGGATAGCGCTTGCTTCTTGCGCGAGCTCGCTTGCTTTCTGGGAGAGGAACGCTTCCTGCGCAGGGCTGTATTCTGCGAGCATCAGAATTGTTTTTTCTCTAGTCGCAAGCAATAATTTGATGGCATCGGAGTAAGCACCTTGCGTGATGAATGAATTCGCTTGCGCGAGCTGGCGTTCGAGCTCGGCATTCGGGCTCGAGTCGAGTGCAGTTCGCACGTCTTTTGAGAGTGCGCGCGCGTACGCGCTTGCGTCTTCAACAGTGAAGGAAATTGGGAACGTGCAGGAAGAGTTGGCTGGAAGCGACGGGCACTCGAAGCTTAAGAGAATGCCTGCTTCTGTTGTCTTGGCTGAAACACTTTTCGGGTTAGTGCAAGTTCCGCGCACTGTGAAAGTTGAAATGTTCAGCGAAGAGTTGAGCGGTTCGAAAAGGCTGACTGGAATGTTTTCAAGGAATTCTCCGTTATTTTTAAGCGAGGCGTCAAAGCGGATTGATGCTTTCGCGCCTTGCTGGACAACTTGAATGTCAGTGCGCCGGACGCTGTACGGGTTGGCAATAGAATACTCGAGCATGAAGACGCCATCGCCTTTTTCAACGCTTGAAAGCTCGACGAGCAAAGGCTTGCCTTGAATGCTCGTGAGGCTGCATTGCGCTTCGCGCTCGTTGAAGAGAGCCCGGCACGTTGAAGGAATAGATTGGAGTTGTGCGAACGCGCGAAGGCGAGGAAGCCCTGAATCAGAGCGGAATTTCACGAGCATGCGCTTGCGCAATTCCTTTTCGCTCAAAGAGAGGACTAAGCTTGTTTTCGAGATTGTTTCAGCGAATTTTTTTGAAAACTTGAGCGAAACAAAGTAAGTCGAGCCCTGCTCTGCTTGCTCGAGCAAGAGGATTAATTTGTTCGAGTTCAAGGAAAATTGGAGTATTTCACTGGATTTGGAGTGAATGCGCGTTGTTTGCGGGAGTTCGAATGGAGTGGGAATGACGACATTCAGCGGCTTGCCTTCCGAAGACAACGGCAAGTCGTTTTCAAGAGAAATGAGGAGCGTCGCGCTTGTTTCAACGTCGAGTTCAGGAGTCTCGTCGAACGAGAGGAGCGTTTGCGCTGTTTTTGAAAAGTGCTTTGAGAGAATTAGCGTCGAGCGCGAAGAAATTTTTTCTTCAAGCAACTGGAGCGTTGAGGGGGAAGCAATATCGTCTTCCAGCAGTGCGTTATATTCTTCTTCGAGTTGCGCTTGCGACAATTCTTCTTCGTCGAGCTTGGAGAGGAGTGCGAGCAGGCGTTCGCGTTCCGCTTCAAGTTCTCTAGTGCGGGATTCAAGGCGCTGTTCGAGTTGTTGGAGAAGCTGTTCTGCCTTTTCGCGTATTGACTCTGATGTTTCCTGAGAGGCGGTTTGAAGAATCGCTTCAGCTAATTCAACGAATTGCTTCTCGAATTCAACATCTAGGCCCGCGTCCTCTGCTTCGCGCGTTGCTTCCTCCAATTCGCTTAAAGCAGAACGCGCGGAGTCTTCAAGCGCTGTTGAATAGTTTGCTGAAAGCATTTCGCGTATTTTAGAATATATTTTTACGTTTTCGTATAACTGGAGCGCTTGCTTTCCTCGCGTGCCTGCGGGTGGAATGCATTTTTCGCGAAGCGCGCTTGCTTTCTCGAGAACGAGCTGCTCAGCGGGGTTGGATGGAGTAAAGGAAGCGAGCAGCAAGTCTGTTTCAACTCGTTGCTTTGATTCTGCGAGCTCGGCGTTGGAGAGAATGCTTTCAGCGTCAGAATCGATTTGCTGAGCGAGCGTTTCAGCTTGCATTGAAAGTGCGCGTGCTGTTTCGAGTTGCTCTATCGCGCGCGCGAGGTAGTCGCGCGGCTTTCTCTTGCGCAAGTCGCGCGCTTTCTCAAGCGCTTGCGCGACGCTCGGCTGAAGCCCTCGCCCGTTCAACAGCGAGCCGAGCTCGCGAAGTTTTTGCGTTGGAGTGGAAGCGCTCGTCGTCCATTCGCTTGAGCTGAATGCATTTGTTATTTCAGAGTCAAGCAAAAGCAAATCGTCGTTTTCAAAAAGTTTTTTTTCAGCTGAAAGCTGGAGGAGTTTTTCTTCAGCGCTTGCTTCGAGTTCGGAGTATTCTTCGAACATGCTTGAGAGCGCGGATTTCGTTTCAAAGTAGAGCTCGGCGAGTTCTAAAAGCGCGCCGTCTTCCTCGCCTGCGAGCGCGTTCAGCGCGCCGGGCAAAGAGTGGCTTGAGCCGATAGATGAAATGTTTTTGCTTTCGAGAGCGCGCTTTATCGATTTAGAGAGCGCGAGAGCGCGAACGTATTTTGAGTTTATCGCGTCTAGTTCTTGGCGCGTGGCGTTTGAATAGTTTGCATAGCGGTAGGCGGAGATGATGCTTTGCAGCTTGTTGTAAGTGCCTGAAGCCTTGCCAGTATAGTTTTCGTAGCCTGCGCCTGCGAACTCGAGTTTTTCCGCTTCCAACACGAGCTTGTCGAAAGCAGAGTTTGTTGCAGTAGCGGTTTTTTCGAGAGCGCGGAATGCCTTGTCGAGCGAAGCGCGCGCTTCGTTCATTGAAGAAGCGCCATAAAGAATGCTGCCTGCAACCATAGTAGGAACTCCGACTTCAGGAACTCCGGTAACAGTTGTAACCCCACCGGCGACAATCACGAGGCTTTCTCCAACGATGAGCAGTTTTTGCGTTTCTGCGTTCGAGCGCGCTGTTTCAGCGAGCGAGTGCGCTTCCCCCACGAGCCGAGCTTCAGTTGAAAAGTTGGATGCTTCACTGCCTAGTTTTCTTTCGAGCGCTGTTTCGAATGCTTCTTTAGTGGGAATTTTTGCTTCGTTCAAGTGAAGCGAGTCTAGCGAGGTTATAAGGTCTGTGGGCAGTAGGATGATTGCTTCGTTCCAGTAGTAATTATAATAGACAGGGATAGTTTCGATTTCCTTCATTGAAGCAGTGTAGCTGAAGGGGGTGAATGAAAGGAATAGGAAAATTAGAGATGTGAAAATTTTGCTTCCTCCCATGAATGAGTTGGGTGTGGAAAAAATTATTTAATTGATTGCTTATGGCGTTTCGCATGGTGGAAAAGCGCGGCTCTGGTGCTTGCAGCGTTGCTTGCAGGCTGAGCAAGTTATTTAAAATTATTTACAGTTTCGCGGAAACTTATTTATGTGTTTTAATGGCGTTATGCATACGTTTAAATACTGATATTCTCTTAATAGTTTGCAACGTTTATGTTGCCGTATTGTGGGTGGAGAATCAAGTTAATTTTTTAATTAGGATAAGTTTCTTTTCGAGGTGAAATGATGGCTGACGTGTGCCCTGAATGCAAAAGCAAAAAAGTGAATCGCGATTACGAGCGCGGAGAGCTAGTGTGCGGTTCGTGCGGGCTTATTATTACTGACGGGATTATGGACAGCGGGCCGGAATGGAGGGCGTTCGACGCTGACCAGATGAAGTCCAGGGCCAGGGGTGGCGCGCCTATTTCATACATGAGGCCGAACAAGGGGCTAGTCACTGAAATCGACCAGTACAACAGGGATATTCGAGGAGCGAGGATTTCCACTAAAAAGCAGGCGCAATTGTACAGGATGAGAAAGTGGCACAAGCGCGCGAGCATTGCTTCGAGCAAGGAGAGAAACCTTGCCATTGCATTGAGCGAGCTTGACAGGATTTCGAGTTACTTGGGATTGCCTGACAGCGTGCGTGAAGACGCGGCGCTCTTGTACAGAAAGTGCATAGAGAAAGGCATTCGCGGGAAAATGATTGAAGCAGTAGTTGCTGCAGTTGTTTACGCGAAGTGCAGGGAGTGCGGAATTCCGAGGACTCTCACTGAAATTGCCGACGTGAGCGGAGTGAAGAGAAAGGAAATCGGGAGAACGTACCGGGCAGTCACTGACGAACTGAGCCTGCACATTCCGCTTGCGAATCCGACGTATTACATTCCGAGGTTTGCTGCAGCGTTGAAGCTGAGCGGTGAAGTCCAAGAGAGAGCCATCGAGCTGATTAAGAAGGCTTCGAACAAGAAGCTTATTTCAGGCAGGGGGCCAACAGGATTGGCTGCAGCTGCAGTTTACACTGCAAGCTTAATGTTAGGCGAGCAGAGAACTCAGAAGGAAGTCGCTGAAGGCGCTGGAATAACTGAAGTGACTATCCGCAACAGGTACAAAGAATTGAAGGACGAGCTCGGGTTGAAGATGGAGTAAACCAAAACTGCAAAACTTCTAAACTACAAAACACGAAAACAATGGAGTGATTTGAATGGCTGAAACTACTACACCGAAAGACACTGTAAAAAAAATGAAGCACAAAAACTGGCATTACAGGAGAAAAAGCAGTTCTAAGAGAGGAAACAAGAGAGTATTCGGGCGCAGAAAAAGAGAAGGAAGCGCTTGAAAAAAAAGCTTGTTTTCTATTTTTTTCTTTTATTGTTTTTATTTCTTGTTTTCTTTTTTTTATTTTCTATTGTTTTATTTTGAAGTTTGAGAGCGCGAGCGCTAGGATTTGTTTTATCGGCAAGCTTGTGGAAGCAAGCGAGTTCTTCTGTTGAATTTTATTTTTTCCATGTTTAGAGAAGTCTTGAAGTGTGATGAAGCGCGCGAAGTTGGCGAACAGCGAATGTTATTTTTTCCATGTTTGAAGCAGTCTAGTGAGCAACCGCACGCCGTAGCCTGTAGCGCCTTTTGAGAATTCCGGTTTTTCGCGATCGCTGTCAGAAACGCCTGCAATGTCTATGTGCACCCACGGGCTTGAAACGAATTTTTCCAATAGTTTAGCGCCTGCGATAGTTCCTGCCTGGCCTGGAGTTCCCACGTTTTTCACGTCTGCAACGTCGCTTTTCACGAGCTCGTCGTACTCCTTCCACATTGGGAACTGCCATACTTTCTCTCCGCTCTCGCTTCCTGCTTTCTTTATTTTTTCTATTAGTTTTTCGTCGTTGCCCATTATTCCTGCTGCAACGCTTCCGAGCGCTACAACGCACGCGCCAGTGAGAGTCGCCAAGTCGATGATTGCATTGGGCTTGAGTGAAGACGCGTAAGCAAGCGCGTCAGCGAGAATCACCCTGCCTTCTGCGTCAGTGTTTTGTATTTCAATTGTCTTGCCTGTGCTCGTCGTGATAATGTCTGCAGGCTTGTACGCAGAGCCGCTTGGAACGTTTTCAGTGAGAGGCGCGATTGCAATAATGTGCAATGGGAGCTTGAGCCTGGCAGCAGCAACTGCAGCTGCGATTACATCAATTGCACCGCTCTTGTCGAACTTCATTTTCTCCATGTCTTTGCCTGGCTTGAGCGAAATTCCTCCAGAATCGAACGTTATGCCTTTACCAACGAGGCAAATCTTGTCTTTCCCTCCGAAGTATTCGAGCACGACCATTTTCGGCTCTTGAACGCTTCCACTCGCGACAGCAAGGAGCGCGTTCATGTTCATTTTCTTCAAATCGCTCGCGCTGAAAATTTTAGCTTTCAGCCCGTATTGTTTTGCGAGCTGCTCCGCGTTTTTGGAAATGCTTGAAGGCGTGGCGTTGTTCGGCGGCTCGTTGCACATGGCGCGCGCGAGGTTCTGGCACTCACCTGTTATTGTTCCAATGCCTGCGCCATTCTCGACAGCACGCGCGTCGCTCGAGGTAGCGAGAAGCGTGAGTTCGCCCACTTCTATTTTCTCGCTTTCGCCTTCCTTTTTTTCAGTCTTGTACTTGTCGAAAGAGTAAGTTGCGAGAAACGCGCCTTCAATTGCTGCTTGGCTCGCGTCGTAAACAGAAATAGGCAGGTGCACGTCGAGCGAGAGCGCGAGTTCGCGTTGCTTGAGCTTCTTCGCCTGCGCTGTTGCTTTTCCGCTTGCTGAACGAAGTTTCTGGGCAGTGAATTCCTCTCTCTTGCCCAAGCCGAGCAGAAGCAGGCGTTTTGCTTTTCCTTTGCAGTGAAGCAGGAGGGTTTCGCCTTCCTTTCCTGAAAACTCGCCTGCTTTGATGGCGTTGCTTGTTTGGCTGTCCGAGAGTTCGTCCAAACTCTTCAAATTCTTCGGCTCTTCCTTCTCGAAGGAATATGCTGCGAGCAAGCTTGTTGAAACTTCAGAAACTGTTTTTGTTGAAACAATCACGCGCAAGAAAACCACCTTTGGAAAGTAATTGAAGAATAAAACTTAATATTTGATTGTTGGCATGCGATAGGCACAACGGAGGAAGAGATGGAATGCAGTTTTTGAATGGTTGTGTTTATACGCCGTAATTATTCAGACTTGCATGCTGAATTCGTTTATGTTTTGAAAGAGAATCCATAATTTCAGGTACGCAGCGTATTTGTTTTGCGTTGTACTCCATTATGGCGTCTTGTATCCCGATATTTGGAGGGATGTTGAGGTTCATTGCAGGGCAGAATAAGGGTATTTTTTGATTATATGCTATCTTGACTTGGGTTGCAGTGCCAGAACACAGCCCTTCGCTTGCACAGAAAAGCAATCCATCGGATAAACCAGAAGTTATCCTGTTTCTTTGCAGAAATGAAAATTTTGAGCCTGAAAAGTTTGGCAAGTATTCGCTCACTATTAACCCCTTGTATTTTATTTCTTCAAAAAGCGGTTTGTTTTCTTCGGGGTATATGTCAAAGAAACCAGTTCCGAAAACACAAATGGTTTTAGTTCCTTTAGAGTCTAACGCGCCTCTGTGCGCGGCAGTATCTGTGCCTTTAGCGCCACCGCTTACAATCACAAAACCGTTATCGCCAAGTCCTCTAGCGCAATCATATGCGAATTTTTTAGCTGTTTCGCTTACATCTCTGCCGCCTACTATGGCGAATGTCTTTTCTGCCTTAAGAAGAGAAGAGTCTCCCCGCAAAAATAAAGTATGGGGCGGTGCACTAGTTTGAAGAAGGCGCGCGGGATAGTTATCGTCCAATAATGTAGTTATTTGGATTTTGTTTTTTGCACACTCATCAATTACATTAAGGAATTTTTCATCAGAGGCATCCTTCAACTGTTTCCACTGTCTAAGCATATCTGCAGTAAATACTCCTGAAGCCAGCAAGTTATCAGGTGCTGCATCAAAAATGTTATCCAGAGAACCAAAAAGACGGGTGAGCATCAACAATTTTTTTGGACCAAGACCTTTCACTAAAGTAAGCTTCATCCATTTCGCGAATTCTTCCTTATCAAAGGGTTTTTTAGTCAACGAAAACACCAGACATATTATAATATATCAATCTATTATAATAAACAGGCTAGGTTTATAAATTTTGTCAAGGCTTTGCACGGCTTATTCTCTTTTCTTTGGGCACTTTAGGCCAGTGAAATGTTGCAATAGTATCCATAATGTTTCCTTTAAATGCGGGATTGATGTCAAAGTCGCATTCTTTGCCTTTCGACCCAAGTCCGAAACACAGTGTTAACACTTCTTTTGCTCCAGCACGCTTTAGGGCATCGAAAGCTTCCTGTGCATTAGCACCGCTTATGCATAAATTATCCAACAGCAAGATGTTTTTTCCTTGAACATCTTTGCTAACGTCTATTGAACCTTTTACATTTTCAAATCTCTTGTCGCTTTCTGAAATCGCGTGATGACCTTCAATTGTTCTGCTGCGGCGGATAATTTGCTGATATGCTACTCCAATCGAAGTTGCAAATTCTTGTGTGAATGATTGCATGTTTGAATTTACTTTGTCTTTCTCGCGAGTCGGAATTACCGCAACAAAATCGAGCCTTATTGCGCCTTCAAATCGTTCTTTGAAAAGATTGAGGAGTCTAGACATGAAGTAATCTCTCTCCGTCTTGTTTCCATAATTGTAAAAGTTGATGACGTATTTTGTAAACTGGTCTTCGCCTTCTTCTTTTGGTTTATGATGGCCTAGTGCAAATACAGGTACAGTCATTTTTGTTTCTTTAGATTTTTGCCCGCGGTAATAAAACAGTTCCATAATCCCACTCTGCTATGAGAGATAATAGTGCGTTACAGAAACAACGCGTTTAACTCTTGTTTTCTACTATTTTTTCGAGTTTCGCGAGTTTACGCTCGAAAAATTTCAAGCTCTTTTACTCGCGAGTCCTTGAGCTTGACTGCCCGAGTCTTGATTTGCTTGTCAGCCATAGCAACCTCCCAGTAAACATTTGAAAATAGGTTATTTGAGTGTTGGGGGGAACGTCAGTATTCCGTTCCTTTTCTTGCTTGCACTCCGTTGTTGAACGCGTGTTTTCTGCTTTTCATGCTGACTACGCTGTCCGCGAGCGAGATTACTTCTTTCGAGGCGCTTCTTCCAGTGAGTATTAGTTCTGTGCTTGCAGGTTTTGCGCGTATTAAGTCTGCGAGCGAGGCTGGCGGAATGAGGTGAAAAGCAGCAGCCATGTTCGCCTCGTCTAGAATTAGCACGTCTGCTTCGTTGCGAGCAAGGGTTTCGCGCGCGACTTCAAGTGCTCCATGCGCGAGAAGAACGTCTATCGTTGAAGGGTTTTGGGGGTCTGCGAATTTTTTCGTTCCTGCTTTTATTATTTTCAGGTTCGGCACGCGTTTTGAAGCGTGAAACTCGCCGTCCTGCACGCCTTTCATGAATTGAATGACGCACACTCGCTTGCCTTTTGAAACAGCTTGCAGTGCCAAGCCCAGAGAAGCAGTAGTCTTGCCCTTTCCGTTGCCAGTGAACACGTGAACTGAACCTTTGCATTTCATTTAAACACACGCCCGAAAACTTGCTACGAATTGCAACACAAAAAAAACATCAACAATAATCTTTGCACGCGTTCGAACTTTGAACGCACTCCACGTTCTTGTTTTTATTTTTTGTGCGTGTTGTTAACGCGGTTTTTGTTCAAATCTGGCATTTTACGCAGCCGCCGCTGTACTCAGCAGGAACTCCGGAAGAGAAAGAAGCAGTTTTTTCGAGTGGTTTTGCTGGGAGAGTTTTGCTTTCAATGTTTTGGGTTTGGTGCATGCCTGCTGCTGCCTGGCTGCTTGCAACTTTGTTTAATGCAGCGACAGTCTCGGCGTTAGCGGCTTTTTCTTGTTTTTGCGCTTCAGTTTTTTTCGTGTCAACGCTTCCAATGTTAAGCACTTGCTCGTCTCTGCTCTTGTCCCGGTAGATGGTGACTCCTTTGCAGCCAAGCTTGTAGGCAAGCATGTACGCGCGCTCCACGTCCTCTGAAGTCGCGGAGTTTTTGAAGTTTATTGTTTTGCTCACTGCGTTGTCAACGTGCTTTTGGAACGCTGCTTGTATGCGAATGTGCCATTCAGGCTCTATTTCATGCGCTATTGGAAACAGCCTGCGCACGTCTGCAGGGATTTCTTCAAGCGCCTGCACTGTGCCGTGCTTTGCAATGAGCCGCATCAAGTATTCTGAGTAGAAGCCGCGTTCTTTCGCAATGCTTTCGAAGAACTGGTTTGTTTCGAACAATTCAGTGCCGTCAAGCACGTTGCGGATGAAGCAAATGGCGAACAACGGCTCTATTCCGCTCGAACAGCCTGCAATAATAGAGATAGAGCCTGTTGGCGCGATAGTGTTCACAGTCGCGTTGCGCATTTTAATTCCCTGCTCTGCGTAAACAGAGTTCTCCCAGTTCGGGAACACGCCTCTTTCTTCAGCGATTTTCGAGCTTGCCTTCTTTGATTCTTCGTTGATGAACTTCATCACGTCATCAGCAGTGGCAACCGCATCATCGGAATCGTAGGGAATGTTCAACTGCACGAGAAAATCAGAAAAGCCCATTACTCCAAGCCCGATTTTCCTGTTCGCGCGCACCATGTCTGCAATCTTGTCAAGCGGGAACTTGCTCATGTCAACAACATTGTCGAGAAAATGAATCGCATCACGGACAGTAGTGCGCAGCTTCTCCCAATCAACTTCAACCCTGCCGTCGTAATGCTTTTTCACCATTCGCGCGAGGTTAATAGAGCCCAAGTTGCATGCTTCAAAAGGAAGCAAAGGTTGCTCTCCGCACGGGTTAGTGCACTCTATCTCGCCTATCTTTGGAGTCGGATTGTCCTTGTTGAGCCTGTCGAGGAAAATCATTCCAGGCTCGCCGTTCTTCCACGCCATTGTAACAATCAAGTCGAACACTTTGCTCGCGTTCAGCTTTCCAACTGGAGTTGAAGAACGCGGGTTGTACAACTCGTAGTCAGAACCGTCTTCAACAGCCTTCATGAATTTTTCAGTCAAGCCAACTGAAATGTTGAAGTTCGTGAGCGAGTCATTCTTCTCCTTGCACACGATGAACTCGAGAATGTCAGGGTGGTCAACGCGCAGCACAGCCATGTTCGCACCACGTCTCCTGCCCCCTTGCTTTATCACGTCAGTCGCGGCATTGAACACTTTCATGAATGAAATAGGCCCGCTCGCAACTCCGCTCGTGCTCTTCACCACGTCGCCTTTCTGGCGCAAGCGCGAGAAAGAAAAGCCTGTCCCGCCACCTGACTTCTGCACAATGGCAGCGTATTTAATCGCGTCAAAAATCCCGTCCATCGAATCTATCACTGGAAGCACGAAGCACGCTGAAAGCTGCTGGATTTCCTGGCCTGCGTTCATGAGCGTGGGGGAATTAGGAAGAAAATCAAGTTCAGTCATCATTGAATAAAATTTCTCTTCAACCACTTTCACGTCAGCCTCGTTCTTTCCGTACATCAACTCAGCTTGCGCGATGTTGTGCGCAACGCGCCTGAACATTCCCTTCGGAGTTTCAATAATGTCCCTTGAAATGTCGCGCTTCAAGTAACGCGACTCGAGCACTTTCAACGCATTAATGTTGAGCTTCAAGTCATCGTCAACGCCAATAATTGTCTTCTTGAATTCCCTTAGTTCAGAGCGGTGCTGGCGGTATAAAATGTAAGCTTTCGCAGTGCGCGCGTGCCCCTGATCGATCAACACTTTTTCAACAGCATCCTGCACTTCTTCAACTGTAGGAGTGCGCGCAGAGTCGAACTTCGCATCAAGCTCTCTCAAAACAATGTCAGACAAGTACTGCGCCAAGTCCCTGTCATGCCCGCCGACTGCTTCTGCAGCCTTGAAAATAGCAGTAGTAATTCTCTCCTGGTCGAAATCAACAATTCGACCATCGCGCTTTTTTATTTTTTTTATCCTTGATTCCACCATTCACACCGCCTCTAAGGGCACTGGACAAAAGTCGAGCAGGTGCCCTAATTGTTTTTTAATTTCCCCCACAAGCTGCACAAAACCACTATATATAGTGGTCGAAGCGCAGGCTACATACTATATATGAGCATATTTAAATGTTGCGTTCGCGTTGTTTTTTTACGCCTGAAAAGAAAAAAATCGTTTTGCGCATGCGTTTTTCGGAAAAAAATTTTGAGCGCCTTGTTTCGTTTTTTGAAAAAAAATAGGCAGTAGAAAAGCCCGGAAAGGCTTGAAAAATTTTTGAATGGCAAACAAAGCGCTGTAAAGCGTTTGATTCCTGAAAAAAAGCACGCGTGATTTTTTTGAAGGGGTTTGCAGAGGAAGCAGGCAACCGGAAAACGTGTTGCTTCGAGAGGAATGGAAAAGAAAATGAATGCATGAAATCCTGCTTTTTTCGCACTGGTTTTCAAAACATTGTTTTGAGGTGAATTAAATTGGCAGTTGTTTTCTTCGAGGGTGGGAATGAAACGGTTGTTTCCGTGTTTTTGCTGCGTTTGCGCGAGGGTTTTAATTGCCTGTTCGTGGCGCGTAAATCGTTTTTTAATATTTGCTGGAGTAATGTTCAGCAGGTGGTTAGTAATGGCAGTGAAAGTTGAGGTTGACAAGGACGCGTGCATTGGGTGCGGGGCGTGCGTTGCTATTTGCCCTGATGTTTTCGAGATGAACGACGAGGGGAAGAGCATGGTGAAGACTCCTGAAGTTGATGATTCTTCGTGCGCAGAGCAGGCTGCGAACGGGTGCCCTGTGCAGTGCATTCACTTGAAGAAAAAGTAAAAGAAAAAGCAATGCTCTAATTCTTTTCTTTTTATTTTCTTTGCTTATGCCGGCAGTCCGCTTGTTATTTGCACTTTTTTCGTTGCAGTGTTCACTCTTGACTCTTCGTCGACTATTCTCAGCGCGAGAGTGTAGTTTCCGTTCATGAGCCCGAACGTGTCCCACTCGCCGAGAAGGCCAGTTTTGACTTGTTTCGTGTTGTTTGAAATGGAGTGCCATCGTGCTGGAAGCGTTTCTCCTGGCGCGATATAGCCGTATTTCAACTCGTAGTAGTCGAACAAGTCGCCTTCGCCTGCAACTTGGAACGCGCTTCCGGAGATTGAAACGTTTCCGCTTACTGTTGCGTTGTCTTCAGGGGAGAGGATTGTTGAGACGAATATTTTCGCATTATCGCTTGCTTCGAGAGTCGCGTTTTCGTTGAGCTCGCAGTTGATGAATTTTATGTTGCCGTGCTTGCTCGCGCGCACTGCGCCTTCGTTGATTTTGCTGTCGTATATTGCAACGAGCGCATTTTCAGTAACATTGAAGCCTGCGTTGAAAACGCTGTTTTTTATTTCAATTCGCTCGTCTCCGCTCGCGTTGAACGCTTCGTCGAACGTTTGGTTTTCTATTTCCTGGAGTTTCTGCGAAACAACTGCTGGAACGCATGTTCTCCAGCCTTCTGGAGTGCATGAAGTCGGAAATTCAATGCAGTCGCCTCCTACTGGGTCTACTGCGTAGCTTATCACTTGCGCGCACACAACGCTCGAGTTGTTGCTTGCGTTTGCGCTCTCGTTCAAGCTATAGTTGCCAGTCTCGTTTGCCGGCAGGGCAGTGTTTCCAGCACAGCCTGAAAATAGGATAAGCGTTGAAACAAGCAGTAAGCATGCAGTAAAAGTTTTTTCATTCATTTTTTCACCCGTATTTGTTTAAGGAGGGATATTCTTTTATTGTTTGGCTTGCAAGTAAAAGAGCATGAATGCTCGCTTGCACGTGAAGGTGAAAGGCAGAGTACAGGGAGTGTTTTTCAGGGCTGGCGCGAGGGATACTGCAATTCAGCTTCAGTTGAAAGGCTGGGTGAAAAACAATTCTGACGGGAGCGTTGAAGCAGTGGCTGAAGGCGACAAACAACATTTGGAAACGTTCCTCGAGTGGTGCCAGAATGGACCGCAGGGCGCGAGCGTGAGCGAAGTTTCAAGCGAGTGGAAGGACTACAAAGGAGAATTCAACGCTTTCTCCATACGCTACTTCTAGAAAAGAAGAAAAAAAAGAAACGAACGCGTTATGCTGCAAATATTAAAAAATGAATTGAGTTTCTGCTCGCGTTTTTTGCGTGTTTTGTTTTTTTCGTTTCATTTTTTGTTGCGCGCGATTTTTTGTTTTCGTGTTCGGCAGGTTGATCGTTTTTTTGTTTTTCGTGTTTCTTGTTTTGAGTGTTTTTTTCTGTTTTGTTTTTTTTCGTTCACGCGAAGTTTTTGTTGTTTCAGCACGGGCATTTTTTCCAGTCTTGCATGTCTTTGATGTGGCGTTGCTTGAGTTTTTTCATTTGCACTGCGTCGAGTTTTTGGAGAGCGTGGCGCATGAAGTCGCCGGCGATTATTCTCGGGATGATTACGTAGTCTGCGCCTTGCTTGTAGAGCGCGAGCGCTTCGTCGGGGTGGCGGGCTGTCACTATGACAGTGTTGTCTTTGTTTTTCGCTTTTTCGAGGAGCAGGCGGTTGTCGTAATCATCTGGGACTGTTGAGACGATGAGGCGCGCTTCAGTAGCGTTCACGCGGTCGAATATTTCAGGGTCTCCCAAGTCTCCGTACACGCACGGGATTTTTTCTTTCATCATCCTGCTTATCACGTCTGGGTTGAAGTCTACTACTATGACGCTGCGTTTTTCGTGTTTCAGCGCGTCAACTAACTGTATGCCGATGCGGTGGCAGCCGAAAATGATTGCGTGCCCGCGCATTTTCTTCGGAATGCTGGTGAGGTCTTCCTCGAATCTTTTTCCGAAGAACGCGAGCGGGTGCTGGAGCAGGCGGTAGAGCTTGTCGCCGTGCGTTATCATGTTGGCGGACAAGGCAATGGTTATTATTGCGATGAGCGTCACCATGCTTGCTGTCGTCGGGTGGATCGCGCCTGTTTTCTGGCCTTCCATCATTAGAATCAGGCTGAACTCGCTTATCTGCGCTACTGCTACAGCGCTCAAGAACGCAGTCTTGTTTCCGTACTTCAGCATTTTGACTATGAAGAAAACTACAGGTATTGTCGCAAACAATACGAAGAATGAAAGCAAGAGGGCGGAGGAAAGTATTATGTTCAAGTAAGGGAGCGCGAGCTGCATTCCGAGCGCAGTAAAAAATATTATTGTGAAAAAGTCGCGCAGTGACTGTATTCTACCTGCTATTTCGATGTTGAACGGGAAGTAGGCGAAGCTCACGCCTGCGAGGAACGCGCCGATTGCTATAGAGTAGCCGAGCTGGTTGGCTATGAGCGCGAACGCGAAGCACCAGGAGATTGCAGTAAGGAACAGCAATTCAGGGGACTTGGCAATAGAGCGGAGCAGTGGTGGCAAAAGGAATTTGTTGCACACTATTGCAATGCAGAACAAGCCAGCGCCTTTCGCGAGAGAAATTATTACAGTGCCTGAAGCGAACCCGCTGTTTCCAAGCACTGCAAGCGCGAGAATGGCGATAACGTCTTGAACTATGAGAATTCCGAGGGATATTCTGCCGTGCAGAGTGTCGAGCTCGTGCATGTCTGACAACAGCTTGACTACAACCATTGTAGAGCTTAACGCGAGCGCAATAGAAACGTACACTGCCTCAAGCTTTCCGAAGCCGAGCATTGAGAGCACTGCCAGGCCGATGAGGAACATTGCAAGCACTTGCCCGATGCCCGCGAATGCAGCAGACATTCTTATGCGCTTTAGTTTTTCAACGTCTATTTCAAGCCCCACGATGAACAGCAGGAGCGCAATGCCCATTTCTGACAAGGTGGAAATAACGTCCTGGTCTGCAACAAGGCGCAAGCCGAACGGGCCGATGACGATTCCAGCGACAATGTAGGCAGTTATTGTAGGTTGCTTGAACAGCCTGGCTATTCCGGCGAGAATTGTTGAAGCAATGAGAATTATTCCAATATCTATAAACAAGCCTAATTCCTGCATTAAAATCTCCGGAAGGGTTTGGAAAAGTTAGTTTAAAATTATTGTGTTGAAAGAATTGCAGTGGTGGAGAACATGAAGAGAGTAGTGAGCACGAATGAAGCGCCTGAAGCAATAGGCCCTTACTCGCAGGCGATAGTTGCAGGAGGGCTAGTGTTTTGCTCTGGGCAAATTCCTTTGAACCCGAAGACTAAGCAGATAGAAGGCAAAAACATAAATGAACAAGCAAGGCAGGCGTTAAAAAACTTGGATGTTGTTTTGAAGGCAAGCGAGTCGAGCTTGGGGAAAGTTGTGAAAACAACTGTTTTCTTGAAGGACTTGAATGATTTTGCCGGAATGAACGCAGTTTACGCAGAGTTTTTCAAGGAGAACCCGCCAGCTCGTTCTACAGTGCAAGTGGCGAAGCTTCCGAAAGACGCGCTTGTTGAAATAGAAGCAGTTGCAGTAAAGTGAAAAAAATAAGTCAGGACAAGTCAAAACTATTCAGAACAACCCGAAACCCACTGCAAAACTACAAAACTCGAAACGCCTGAACTTCAAAACAACTCGAGACGAGTCGAAACTCCAAAACTCGAAAACAAGTCAAAACTACGAAACTCCTAAACCCCAAAACTTCTAAACCTCGAAACTCCAAAACCACAAAGTCAAAACCAAAGAAACAAAACAACAGCAAAACCATCGCAGGCAAAACAAGTCAAAACAACAGCAGAACTATTCAAAACAATTCTAGTGTTTTACTAGTTTTATCACTCGTTTGATTACAGCGATTATTGCTGTGAGGAAGAACGAGCTGAGCAGGAGTATCAAGCCGAGTACTGCGAGTATTGCTGCTTGCAGGAATGTTGCTGAAGCTATTTGGCTGATTATTGAGAGGACGACGTTTTTCGAGAGCGTGAACAGCGTGTCTGCAGCGAGTTCAGGCGGGATTTGCTGTGCGATAGCCTGCTGGAGTTGAGTTGGGCCAAAGTGCGCTGCGAGCGCTGCAAGCGTTCCGCTTATGAACAACGGGAAGCCGACCCATCTTATTGCAGAGACAGGGTGGAATGGAATGAATGCGACTATTGCAATAAAGAGTATTAGGACGATAGTGGCTATGAGGAGTACGTTTAGTGCAGTGAAGACTGTTTGGATAGCGCTTCTTGCTTGCTCGAGGGAATCCATTGTTTGCGCGTCTGCTTTGATGGGTTCTGCCAAGTCAACAGAGTCTGGAATGTATTCAATTTGCTGGGATAAGTTGGCTTGCACTTGGCGCTTGAAGTGTGTTTTGATTGCTTGAGCGGAAATTTCTTCCACTCCGAATTGGCTGGCAAACTGAAGGCACACTTGCGCGTACGCAGGGTTTTTGCAGAGCTGTTCGCAGTCTTCAAGCGACTGGCACGGAGCTCCTCCAGGAACTCGGTAGTACTGCTGTATGAGCCTGTCTGCTTGTTCTTCGAAAACTTCGTCAATCAAGTCCTGCGTTTCAGGAACAACGTTTGCTTTTACTGCTTTCAGCGAAACGTTTAGTGAAAGCGTTTGCTTTTCGCCTTTCAAGTAAGAGAAAAAGTTGGAGAGCAGCCTGTCTGTCTGGGACTCGAGCCACTCGTCTGTCACAATGCGCTCAACAGCAGTTTTGACTGCTGATTTTGGAACGCGGAAGTCTTTAAGCTGGTTGTTGTCCTCGAGCACTTCAAAGCCCTTGTTTACTGCAGCCTCGCGCGCTATAGAGTAAGCGTTGTTGTCCTTCAATGCTTTTGAATAGGTAGTGGACTCGAGCAACACTGATTTCGCGTTCAGCAAGAACAATAGGAGAGGAAGGTCTGCGATGAGAATTAGGCAGAGCGTGATGAGCATGAGGTACTTGATTATTTTGAGAATCGTTCCGATTAGCCCCATGAAGGAAAAATTGCAGCGAGAAGGTTATAAATATTGTTTCCACGCCAAAACGAGTGGTGTTGAGGGGTTTTTATGGGCACAGAAGAAATGAAAACTGTTGAAGTGTGTTGTGGCGATGAAAAAATAGCGCTGGAAATTCCTGAAAAAAACTTTGCTGGAACGCTCAAGCCGAAGAGCGTTGAGCTGAGAAGTGATTTTGAAAACGTTTTCAACGAGGCAATGGAAAAGCCGTTCGGAAGAAAGTTGAGCGAGCTTGTTGCTGGAAAAAGAGTTTGCTTGATTACAGAGGACGACACGCGCAACGTTTCAGAGACTCCCGAGATGGTGAAAAGCATTTGCAGAGAACTGCAGAAAGGAGGCGCTGCGTTCGTCCACTGTGTTATTGCCACTGGAACGCATAGTAGCACTACGAAAACCAATTTGGAAATTGCAGCAATGCTTGAGAAGACGCTTGCAGAATTCGGTTTGCAGGGGGACGCTGAAGTGCATGACGACGAGAGCGAGAAGAAAGAAGAGGAATACACGCGGAACGTTTTCGTTGGCAAGACAAAGGCAGGCACTGAATTGTGGGTGAATAAAAAAGTCGTTGCGTCTGACGTGATGGTTTACGCTGGAAACATGAAGCCTCATTATTTCGCTGGCTATTCTAATTTCTTGAAGGGAATTTCAATTCCAGGTCCGTGCGCGTACAAGACTATTCTTCAAAACCATTATCACGTGCTGAACGAAAAAGCGACGGTGTGCTCGCACCCGTTTGACTCTGAGAAGACAGACAATCCGGTTGCGAATGACATGCTTGACTCGTTCAGAATAGTCACGAAGGGAAAGGAAGCATTTATTTTGATGGATGTGAGCGAGAAGAAGGACGGAAAGCTTGGAATTTTCTGGGCTGGAGCAGGAGAGCCTGAAGCAGTAACGCGAGCTGGGATTAAAGTGATTCGCGAGAATTTCGTGTTTAAACTAGAGCTTGCTGACGTGTTGATTTGCGGGAACGGGCCGTATCCAGGGGACAAGCACTTGTATTACGTGCAGAACGGAATGGACATGACGAAAGGAGGAGTGAAGCAAGGGGGAAAAATTCTTGTAGTTGCAGAGTGCAGGGACGGGTTCGGGCCTGAAGGAGGCGCTACAGAGGCGTTCATTTCCGCGTTGAGCAAGCCGAAGAATGAAATACTGGAATACATTAAGAAAAACTTTAGGGTGGGAATGCAGAAAGCGTACAAAATGGGCGAACTCGTGAACTCGGTAGACGTGTGCTTTTTCGTGAGCGAGAAAGGAAAATTAACTGAAGAAAAACTAAAGCAAATCCACATGACGCCAGTGCGCGACTGCCAAGCTTGGCTCGACGAACAATTGAAGCAGAACCCTGAAGCGCGAGTGCTCGTGATTGAAAAAAGCGCGAACAAAATGGCAGTAGTAAGCTGAAAAATTGGAATAGAAAAAAACAAAAAAAGCTTCTAGAGGAAAAAAATATTTTCGCGTGAAGCAAGCTGGATTGTTTCTACTGCCTGTGTTTTCTCGCGCGGTTAAAACTTGGTTACATTGCTGAAACTTGTTCTGGGCTT
>JACRGF010000019.1 GCA_016212395.1 Microcaldota archaeon | reverse complement strand
TACTATTAACATCAGCAATGTAAAGACGGCAATCGCTGCCCACACGACTACCCCGAACATGCACATCATTGAATGCATTGCAGTGAAAAATTCGATTACCCCGCTGCTGCTTGCCATGCTATACACTTCCAAAAAACATTTTTTAACACTTTCCAGTTCACTCGGGCACGAACTCGTGCCCGTCTTTTATAATGTTCAGCACTACGTTCGTGTTTGTTCTCTCCACTTCCTTGAGTGAAAGGATTTTTTTCACTAGTTTGCTGAACTCGCTTCGGTTTTTGCACATTGCTATTACTATCGCGTCGTACGCGCCCGTAACATCATAAACTGCATAAACGCCTTTCATTTTCGCTATTTTCTCCTGCGCTTCCAAAAGAGCTCCTTTTGCTATAATCACTTGAATGACTGCCATGAACTCGTACCCGAGCTTCAAGTAATCCAAGTGCGCTGCGTACCCGAACAGTATTCCTTCCTTCTCCATCTTCTCTACTCTTTGAATTACTGTGCTCGGGTGCAAGTCCAGCCTCGCGGCAACTCCGCGAAAGCTTTCGCGCGCGTTCCTGCTCAACTCGCGCAAAATCTCGTAGTCAACCCCGTCCAACTCGACGCGCTTGCTTTCTTTGCCAGACAATTGTCCGTGTTCAGACACTTAAAACCACCTTTCATTCCATCATTTGAACGCTATAGTATTTAAATATTACGCGCATCTGTCTATTTATTCATCAAAAACGTATTTATACATCTAATGCTTTAAATTCCTCACTGGTTTTTTTTGGGGGTGTTTTTTTTGGGCGAAGATAAAGAGAGAGTGTTGAAGATAGTGAAGGACAATGGAGTGCAGTTCGTTGCGCTTCAGTTCGTGGACATTTTCGGGATAGCGAAAAACTGCGAAATTCCTGCCAAGCGGCTTGAGGAAGTTATTGACAACGGGTTGTGGTTTGACGGCAGTTCGATTGAAGGCTTTATGCGCATTCATGAGAGCGACATGTATCTAAAGCCTGACTTGTCCACTTTTGCAGTCATTCCTTTCGCGGACGAGAAAGTCGCGCGCATTATTTGCGACGTTTACACTGACGAGAAGCACAGGTTTGAAGGCGACCCGCGTTATGTTTTGCAGAAGGCGTTGAAGAAGGCAGAGGAAGCAGGCTTTGCTTACAAAGTCGGGCCTGAGCTTGAATTCTTTTTCTTCAAGGACCCGCAGTGCGACTGCAATGGAAACGGGGGCTTGAAGCCAACTCCTGAAGTGCACGACCGCGCAGGCTACTTTGACTTGAGCCCCATGGATTTGGCGACGAGCGCGAAACGCGCCATCGTAATCGGCTTGGAGGCAATGGGCTTGGAGGTTGAAATGCACCACCACGAAGTCGCGCCTGGCCAGCACGAGATTGACTTCAAGTACGGAGACGCGCTCAAGATTGCTGACCAAGTGATTACTTACAAGAACACTTTGAAAATGATTTCACGCAAGCACGGCTTGTTCGCGTCGTTCATGCCAAAGCCTATTTTCGGCATTAACGGAAGCGGAATGCACGTGCACCAAAGCTTGTGGAAATCCGGAAAAAATGCTTTCTACGACGGAAGCGACAAGTACAAATTGTCTGCTACAGCGAAAAGCTTTATCGCAGGCCAGCTCGCGCACGCGCAGGAATTCTCTGCAGTAACAGCGCCGACTGTAAACTCTTACAAGCGCCTAGTGCCAGGCTACGAAGCGCCTGCGTACATCTGCTGGGCGCGCACGAACCGTTCTGCGTTGATTCGCGTCCCAAGATGCCAGGAAGGAAGGGAGAGCGGAACGCGCATTGAACTTAGGTGCCCGGACCCGTCGTGCAACCCCTACTTGGCATTATCTGTAATGCTTTACGCTGGACTCGACGGAGTAAAAAACAACTTGACGCCTCCAGAACCCGTAGAGGAAGACGTGTACCACTTCGACGACAAGAAGCTGAAGGAGCATTACATCAACACGCTTCCAGGCTCGCTTGGAGAAGCAAGCAAAAACCTTTCCGAAAGCAAGCTCATGCGCGAAGCGCTCGGAGAACACGTGTTCGGAAAACTTTTGGAAGCGCAGAAACAACAGTGGGACGACTTCCGCCTGCGCGTGACGCCGTGGGAAATAGACACGTACCTGCCAGTCTACTAAAACAAAGAAAGAAAAAAACGAAAAGAAAGAAACGAAAAAAAACCAAAAAACAGAAAAGAAAAAAAGCGGAAGAAAGAAAAGAACGAATGCCAAAAAAGAAAGAAAAAAATGAAAAGAAGAAAACCAGAAAAAGAAAAATAAAAAAGAAAAAAAGAAAGAGGAATAGAAGAAAGAAAAGAAAGGGAGTTTTTGTTTCCTCCCTTCTTTTTTTATTTTTTTATGCGTTTTTCAGCTTTGCTTCGCACACGTAGCCGCTCTTGTCTATGTAGTACATGCAGCCACTCTTCTTGTTTACTTTTTCAGTTCCTACTTTCTTCTTCGACCCGCTCTTGTTGTGCCTCATCGGCGACCTCCAGACATAACCGTCTTTCCCAACATAATAAAGGTAGCCGTCTTCGCGGGAAATCTTTTCACTGCTTACTTTCTGCCCCATGCATTTTCACCTCCAGCTCGACACAACGAGCAACGCTTGACTGTTTCCGCGAATGAATTTAAATACGTTTCTCCTCATATTTTCTCCATGAAAACCGATGCTAAAACTCTTCTAGCCACCCTTGTCCTGCTGTTGGCTGTCTTCTCGTGCTTTGCAACAGCCCAAACTGCCACTGAACTCGTCTCCCCTTACCTAGAGCAAGGCGAAGCCTTGTCATTCATGCAACTCGACGAACAGCACTCCATAATTTTCGTCGGAAAACAAATGGTTTTCATAGTAAAACAAACCGATTCAAGCACGTCGCTCGTCCGTGGAACTTACCAAATAACTTCTTTGCTCAACTCGTACGTCTCTAAAAACAACATGTCAACTGCAACCCTGCTTCCTTCTGAAGAAGAGGCGAACAGCAACCTTGCAGTAGTCCGCTCGTTCAACGCGAGCAGAACGCGTGAAATAGACTGCCACTATTTCATCGGCCCAGACGACCTTCCTTGCACTGACAAGGACAGTTGCCTGCGCTCTTGCTACACTCCGCTCTGCAGGGGAATGCTTGGCGTTTCAAATGAAGGCTTTCTCGACGCTATAAAAGACTTTAAAACGAACACGCGCGTTCTCAACGAGCAAGTCGCGTCTTTTGAAGACAACTATCCGGACATTACAACTCTTTCTGAAGAACAGCTTCTTTCTTTCGCAAACGTGCGCTTGAACGAACTCTCTGCAATTGAAAAATCTGCTAACGCATTAAGGCAAAACAAGCTATTCCTCCAAGAAACAAGCGGAGGCTTCTACTTCTGCTTTTCAGTAGACTACAACACTACCGGCATTCCAGAGCTTAAATCAGGCTTGGAGCTCTTGAAAACAAAATCCGCGATTTTTTCAGACAGCTGGAGCGTTGCAAGCAACATTGACTCTAACACGCAGGCACGCATTGACACGCTCGCAGGCAAACAGTGGTGTGAAGAGCAAAAGCAATTAATGCAGCAAAACCTCCAGGCATTCCAAGCGAACGCCTCTCCATTCCAAACTATTTCAGATGTTTCCTTTCTTTCAAGCAACGTTGAAAACCTGAACGCTGCATTCAACTCCGAGTGCGCGCAAAAAAAATTCTCTCAAGCAAACTCCACGCTTGAAGCGTTCAACAGAAACCTTGCTGAAGCAAGCGATTTGCTCGAGCGAGTTACAGCGCGCAGGCAACAGTTTAATTCTCTCCTCGAGCAGGCAAAGCAGAGAATTTCCGAACTTTCTTCAAACTCTTCAATAAACTCTACTTCCTTGGAGGAATTAAACTCGAGCGTAGTACAGCTCGAGACTGAATTCCCGCTCGCTTCAAACTATTCTGAACTCTCCCTGTTGACTGCGTCGCTCACTGAAAAAAACGTTCAGCTCAACGCGCTTGCTGGAATAAAACGAGCTGAACAATTCGCGTCAAGCACAGAACATGGCGGATTGCAGCAGTTCATCGTGCCTGGACTCATACTGCTCGTTGCTCTCGGAGTTGCAGCAGTGCTGCTTTCAAGAAAAGGCGGTGGAGACAGAACCTACCAGTACTCGCCTCCGCAAAACTAGAAACGCACGAGCAGGGCGTCGTGTTCCAACTCGCCCTCTTATTTTTCAAAAACAAGCTTGCTTACACAAACTCGCTTTCTACGTTGATTTCCCCGTGCAAGTCTTCAAGCATTTTGGTTTTTATCTGCTCGTAATCCATTTTTTGCGCGAGCAGCCAAGCTAACTTGACTGTCATTGACTCGATGCTCATGTCAAAAGCCGGAATCGCCAATCCTTTTTCCTTCAAATGCTGGCCTGTTTCGTTCACTTGAAAGTTTGAAATTCCGCTCGGCGCCTGGGTTGTTACAACGATCGGTATCCTCTTTTTCTTCAAGTACTCGAAAGCAGGGAACAAGTGAGAACTCGGGTCTCCTGCCCCGAACGACCTTAAAACAAATGCTTTAACCCCGTTATTCTCCACTAGAGTTTGGAAGACTTCCGCGTTCATTCCAGGAAATTCTGTTAGTGACGCTATGCTTTTCATGTCGAACTCCTTCTTCACCGACAATACTCTTGACTGGATTGCGAGAGGCTTTGATTTTGCCAAGTAACTCACGTGCTTTCGCAAAGACGTCTCGTCGATTTTCATAAACCTGCCGATTTTTCCCAAGCATCCTGCTTGAAAACTTTTGAACGGGTCATAGTCAAAATCCGTTCCTTTCTTCACTCTCGTTCCAGTGATTATTCTGCTTCCGAACAGCACCATTACTCCTTTCACTTCATGGTAACTCCAGACAGCCAGCCTCAAAGAATTGACTAGGTTAGTCACTGCGTCTGTGCCCAAATACCCTAATGGAACTTGTGCTCCAGTCAAAATGACTGGCTTGTTGATGTTCTCTAAAGCAAAAGAAAGAGCAGCCGCAGTATAACCCATTGTGTTCGTGCCGTGCAGTATTATGAACGAATCAAAATCGTCGTATTTTTCCTGTATTTTTTCCGCGAGCGCAGTCCAATTCTCAGGCTGCATGTTCGAACTGTCAACGTTAAATATTTCTTCTACAGTCGAGTTGATTTTAATGTTCCAATTCTTCCTAATAATTTCTATAGAATTATCCAGCACGCTCATGAAACTATTCGGGTCAGACTTCGTATTCTGCGAAATATTGCTCTTCGCAACATTCCCGGCAATAGTGCCTCCAGTATAAATAATCAACACTCTTTTCTGTGTGCTCGTAGCCATAACTCTCAAACTCCGTTTTACAATGCCATCAGTAGATTACTTTGTCCAGTTGGTTTTTTTTCGCTGCGTTTTTTATTTCTCTTGCTATTCTTCTCGCCATGCTCATTGGCTCTTTGTAGATGTAGCAGGAGTAGTGCGAGCCTTGCGGGTACAAGTTTGTTCCTGCGACTATGCGCGCGCTTATTTCGAACACGTGGAAGTGGAAGTCTTCGTCGCAAATCGTTTCAACGCAGAACGGCCCGGGAATTCCGCCGAACAGTTTTTCAGATGCTTCGACTGTCTTCTTCCCGATTTTCAGCATTTTGTCAAGCATGCTTTCCCTCAATATAATTTCGCTGTTCCCGACAACTGCAAACGACGGTTCTGGGTTCAACCCGAACGAGTTCGCCCTGTAAATCTCTTCAATGTTAGTTTCAATCCTCCTGTCTATTCCAAGCATTTCAAGAGCTCCGTTTCCAGCCCTGAACCCACCGCTTGTTATCGGCGAGTAAAAATAGTGCGGGTAAAACCTCACGCCTACAATATACTCTTGAATGAGCACTCCTGCAAGCATTTCCTCGCTTATTTTCAGCTTCGCGATTTTCTTGTCGAATTCCTTAGTGTTTTTCACCGTGAAATACCCTTTCCCGCCTTTAGCTCCGGGAAATTTTACTATGCACGGCACGTCAATATTGTCAGGAGAAAGCGTGCGAGGCATTCTCATCTCCGCTGCTTCAATCCACTCCGCCATTTTCAGCCTGTCGCTTTCCCACAATAACGCCTGCCTGTTGCCCATGATTGGCACTGCCAAATCGTAAATTTTTTCTCCCACGAATTCAACTAGCGAACCGTGCGGAATGAGAATCGCGTTCTTCTCGCGCAATTCTTCCTCCAACTTGTCCACATCTGAAAATTTCTCCAAGTGCAGAAACTCGTCAGGCTTCGAGAGCGGGAACGCGTCGTACACGTGCACGTCCTCCCCAACCCTAATCCCGAGAGTTTTGAACCCTTCCTCTTTCGCTCCCTTGAAAATTTGCAGGGAAGAGTGAGAACAAAGAGTTGCAATGCACAGCTTGTTCTTGTTGTAACCCTCTAGTATCTCTTTTACTTCTTCTTTTGAAATCATTTCAACCACAACTCACGTTACTACTTCCTTTAATCTCTCTTCCTTCAACGCGTTTTTCGCTTCCAACGCAATCCTCTTTCCAACACTCAAACTCTCGCCGTACAAGTATTCCGTGTAAGGAGTAAACCTCGTCCCAGGGCTTCCCGGCACGCGAGGGCTAATGTCAAAAATTACGAATTCTTCCCCTTTCTCTTCACTCGCAATCGCTCCCTGCAACGCGAACGGCCCGATAATTCCAGGCGCGTACTCTCTCTTCGCTGCTTCAACGAATTTCTCGCCAATTTCAAACGCCTTCTCCAGCAAGCTTTCCCTCAACGTGCACGCCACGTGCCCAACTTCAATGTTGTTTATCCTCACGCTTGAAGGAATCTTCAACTGATCGCGCGCCTGCAACCTCAACAAACCATCGAGGTTCGTCTGCCTCCTAAAGTCAGTTCCAATCAACTCCAACTCCTTGTTGAGCGGAGAGTAGAAAAAGTTCAAGTTCACGTGCGCTCCCAAAATCACTTCTTCAATCACTGCGTTCTCTATTCCTTCCTTTGTCGCAGTCCCGCTCTCAATTAATTTCTTTTTTTCTTCTTCATACTCGCGCAAGTTGCTTGCGAAAAAGAATGCTCTTTCATAACTTCTCTTCGCCTCGCTCGCCTTTACTATCACGAGCCTGTCAATCTCCTCTGGCTTTTTGATTTGCTTCGGCGTTCTTATGCCTGCCTTCTCCAATAAATAATACTGGTTTTTCGGCGCGTTTCTTTCCTCTGTCCTCAGCAAGCTCCTGCTTCCGAACAACGGCACTTTAAACTCGTTTTCAATAGCGTCAAACCCAACGTAAACTGCGAAGGACCTGTGAGGCACGAATACAACATTCTTCGCCCTTAATTTCTCCTGCACGCCTGCTCTCGTAATGTCTTTAAACTTGTCAAGCAAAAGAATTTCGTCAATAACTCCAAGCGTGCGTTCGCCTGCCTTCCGCACTCTGTAATACTTTTCGTAAGTTTTCTCCCTGCCTTTCTGGCAGACTACGAGAGTTTTCAACCCGAATGCTTTCGCTCCCTGGCAAACGTCTAACGCAGAATGAGAGCCGAGAACTCCGATAGTCACGTCATTATAACCAGCTGCAACTGCCTGAACATCCTCCCTCTTCAACATGTATATTTATTGTTTACTATGTTAAAAAACATTGCTGTTTTCAGCTTATTTTGTCCTTCGATTCCCTCTCCGCCACTGCAACTCAAAATGCTTTTAAATACTACTGCATATATCTTATTGGTGATGTATGATGGTCGTACGTATTACTTTAACTTTGGACGAGATGGTTTTGAGGAAGCTGAAGGAGTTGAGCCCGCACAACGTTTCAGGGTTTGTGAACAGCCACTTGAAGAAGTGCCTTTTCGAGAAGAAGGAGAGCATGGCCGGAGCTTTGGCTGGCAAGGTTTCGGCGAAGGACATTGCCTGCGAGGGAGAGCATGAGCTATAGGTATATTGCAGACACGTACGCGTGGGTTTCGTATTTCAACAAGAAACGGTTTCAGCGCATTATCGAGAACGAAGTCATCGAGACTCCTTCCCTAGTCGTTGCTGAATTGGCGCGCACGCTGAAGAAAAAGAACGTGAACGAGAAGACTATAGAAAAAGCGCTTCAATTCGTTTCAAGCCGCGGGTTGATTCTTGCTTTGGATTTTGAAGCTGCGAGGAAAGGCGGTGAAACCGCCGAGAAAGAGGGCTTGTCGCTCATCGACGGAATAATTTATTCTTACGTTTCCGGTGAAAACTGCCGCTTGATCACTGGAGACGAACATTTTAAGAACAAAGCGAACGTAATTTTTGAAAAAGAGTGAACGGGGGTTTTTCATGGCTTTCGACGCGAAAAAATTCATTGAAAAGCAAGTTGCTGAAATAAAAAAAACTGTTGGAAACTCCAAGGCAGTAGTTGCAATGAGCGGAGGCGTAGACTCTACAGTAGTCTCTGTCTTGGGCTCGCGCGCTCTCAACAACAATTTGACTGCCATGTTCGTTGACACTGGCTTGATGCGCGCTGGAGAACGCGAGCAAGTCGAGTCCATTGCCAAGCAGGCTGGCATTAATTTGCGCATTATAGACGCAGGCAAGCAATTTTTTGAAAAACTCTCTGGAGTTCTCGAGCCTGAGCGAAAACGCAAGATAATCGGCGAACTGTTCATACGCATTTTCGAAGAGGAAGCAAAGAAAACGAAAGCGGAATTTCTCTTGCAGGGAACTCTCGCGCCTGACTGGATTGAAAGCGGAGGAGGAAAAAGGGCGAGCATCAAGAGCCACCACAACGTAGGCGGTCTTCCTGAGAAAATGGGCTTGAAGTTAGTAGAACCGTTGCGTGATTGCTACAAGCACGAGGCGCGCTTGCTCGCGCGAGCTCTCGGTTTGCCTCCGTCTATTAGCGAGCGCCAGCCGTTCCCAGGCCCTGGGCTTGCAGTGCGCATCGTGGGCGAAGTAACTTCGGAGAGGGCGGAAATAGTGCGCAAAGCATGCAAAATAGTAGAGGAAGAAATAGAAAAAGCAGCAGCTTCAGGAGAAGCGGAACGCCCGTGGCAGTATTTTGCTTCACTCTTGTGCAGCAAAACTGTCGGCGTGCGCGGGGACGAGCGTGCTTACCAGTACGTTGCAGTAGTGCGCGCAGTCCGCTCTCTGGACGGAATGACTGCCAATTTTTCCCAATTGCCTCCAGCATTGCTTCAAAGAATTTCCACTCGCATTACAAACGAAGTCCGAGACATCGGGCGAGTAGTGTACGACGTTACAAACAAGCCTCCTGGAACTATAGAACTCGAGTGAGCTTCGAAAACTGGATCTGTAGAAAGCATAAGCAACAGCAGTGCGCCGCGGTGCTTGCAGCTCGAGCCGCAAGCAGGCCTGCTCGAGGCAGGCCAGCACGCTCGAGCGTGCTGCCGCCAATTGGCAGCACTGCTGCTCGCAGGATTTCTACAGAGCCTCGAAAACTGTTTGCTTTTTATACGTGAACGCGCATAATCCTTGTTTATGGCGAGATTTACTTCGATTGCTGGTTCAAGGCGTCGCGTGCCAACGCCTTACGACTTGCGCAGCGCTTTCATTTCCGCAGTTTTTCCTAAGGTAAGCTCTATCAACGGAAGCGTGCCAACGCGCGTTTTAACCTCGCTTCAAGTTTTGGAATTGAACGCGCTTTCGGCGCGCAAGCAGAACGGCGGAAAGCTGTTGTCGCGAGAGGAAGAGTTTTTCCTCTTCGGGTTGCTTTCGAAAGCGCGCAAGCGCTTGGGAGCGCTAAAGCGCGCTCGGGTCAACGGGGACGCTGAAGCGCTCGAGCGGGAACGCGTTTTCCTCGAAAACATTTCAAAAGCAATCGTTTCAATCATTGTTATCTGCAACCAAGGCATCGTGCACAAGATCGCTGGCGCCATTTCATGGAGTCGCCACGGCTCTCTTGAATTCGACGACTTGGTTCAAATCGGCAATGAAGCGCTCGTAAAAAAAGCAATTCCCAAGTTCGACCACACGCGCGGCATTAAATTCATTACTTACGCGATTTGGTGGCTGAGGCAAAGCATGGAACGCACCATCTCGTACGAGGGCAGAACAGCCAAGATTCCAGCGCACGTGAATCCCCGCACTCAAAAAATCGCTGGCTTTTCAGCATTTTTTTACACTACGTGCGGCAGAAACCCTTCAGTGGAAGAAATCAGCGAAGGCACTAGCCTCTCGAAAAAACAAGTTGAAGGCGCTTTGAACGCCATCGCGTTAAACCGCACTGGCAAAAACCCTGAAGCTGACGAGCTCACGCTGCACAATGCTCCGTCTGGAGAAGAGAGCCAGCTTGAAACTCTCTTGCGCTCTGAACAAAGCGCGAGCGTCGTGCGCTTGGTCGAACGCTTGCCTCCCAAGCAACAAGCTGTCGTAAACCGCCGTTTTGGCTTGAACGGCTTTCAAGCGCAAACGCTTCAAGAAGTCGGAGATTTTCTCGGCGTGAGCAGGGAACGCGTGAGACAAGTGGAATCCGCTGCCTTGAGAATGCTCGCGCGCTGGATTGAAGAAAACCGCGTTTAGAAAAACTCGCAGGGCTTTGCCGAATTGAATGGTGCTTGCACCGCAATTGAAACCCGCGGGTTTCAATGCGCATCAAAATCTCGTGGATTTTGATTGCGCCAATAAGCGGCGGCTGCCTCGGCAGCCGCCCAGCGTTCGAACGCTGGGTTCGAAACCGCGGCGTGCAAGCACCACAACGTATTCGACAAAGCCCTAAAAACTCGCGCAACAACACTTCTTTTTATTTCTTTTCAAACAATAAAAAAACAAGGCGTTCGTTATGATTTTAGTCATTGACTTGGGCAGCCAGTACACTCACGTGATTTGGCGTGCAGTGCGGGATTTGGGCTTCGACGTTTCCATAGCCCAGCCTGCTGACGAGCTTGAAGACTACTCACAGTTTTCAGGATTTATTTTGAGCGGCGGGCCAGGCTCTGCGCCGAGCGAAAAAAAGGGATTAGCGCACGACGTTATCTCCAAAACTTTGGAAGGCAAGCTTTGCATTCCACTGCTCGGCATTTGCCTCGGCCACCAGTTGATCGCGCACTTGGCTGGAGGGAAAGTAGAGAAAGGCGCGAGCGCGGAATACGGAATAATGAAAATTTTTGTCGACGAAGAAAATGGCTTGTTCAAAAACGTTCCAAGCGAGTTCGACGCGTGGGTGTCCCACTACGACGAAGTAAAACAACTCCCGAAAACATTCGTTTCACTCGCGCACAGCAAAGAATGCGCGTGCGAAGCAATGAAGCACGAAACAAAATTA
>JACRGF010000018.1 GCA_016212395.1 Microcaldota archaeon | reverse complement strand
GCTTCAAGCTGGGCTACCCTCAACCTCAATTCTTCAACTTCATTCATCTCTAATCGCCAAACAGCTTTCGACGAAAAAGAATTTCCACTTTTCGGTCAAAAACCACACGTCGGAGCTCCGACGCAGCTAAACACATACCTCCTCTCCTGCAAGCACGAGCGCGTTGCAGGGCTGAGTTGAATTATGTGCAACTGCTATGCTCTCCATGCATATTATCCACGTTTCGTATTTCTTTTTCTGAATCATTTCCAAAGAGGCTTGTCCTTCATACGCATAGCAATTTTTAATCGCTGCATCCAATTCGCTGCCCCTAGAACTAACTTACTGGGGGCTGTAAACATCCAAAAACCAGTGCGAGCAACACGCATAAGACAATAGTGCAACGCATAAAACGCATGATTTTTTTAAGTATTCCTATTTTTTTTTTAAAGATATGTCATGCCATCAATGTGCATAAAAAAAGTTGGCTTTATAGGCTTGTTTGTTTTAAATCTTCGCATGGGCAGGAATGACGAGGTCGTACGAGTTTTGCTGATAGTGCTTGCATTGAATTGGATTGTCGCGTTAGCGAAGATTTTGCTTGGCTTGTCTACTGGCGTGTTGAGCATTGTTGCTGACGGCTTGCATTCTATTTTCGACGGTTTCTCCAACGTCTTGGGCTTGGCTGGCATGAAGTACGCGTCCAAGCCTGCTGACGACGACCATCCTTACGGCCACTACAAGTTCGAGACGCTTGCAACGTTCGGCATTGTTGCTTTGCTCGTTTTGACTGTGTACGAGTTGGGCGAGTCGATAGTAAAGCGCATTCAAGCCCCGCAAATTCCCGACGTTTCCTTCATTGCTTTCGTGGTAATGGTTGGAACGCTTGCAGTCAATTTTTTAGTTCAATGCTACGAGTCAAGGAAAGGAAGGGAATTGCGTTCGTCTATTCTTTCTGCTGACGCTTTGCACACGAAAAGCGATATTTTCGTTACTCTCGCTGTTATCGCAGGCATGGCTGGAATGCGCGCAGGCTACAGCATTCTCGACCCGATCGTCACTCTCGTTGTAATGCTGTTCATCATCCGCGCTGCTTTTCATGTTTTAAAGCCGTCGCTCAAGACTTTGACTGACGCGAAGGCAGTGGATGAAAAGAAAATAAGCGAAATTTCCGCGAAAGTCGCTGGAGTGAAAAACATTCACGCTGTCCGAAGCAGGGGGGACGAAAACTGCGCGTTCATAGACTTGCACTTGCGCGTTGACAAGAACATGGAAGTAGAAAAAGCGCATGCCGTCTCACACGAATTAAAAAAACGAATAATGAAAGAACTGCCTCACGTGAAAGACGTTGTGATACACATAGAGCCAGCCAAGTAAAAACAATTTTCGAGTGAAAAACCATGAAGTTCAAAGCAATAGTTTTCGACTGGGACGGCACTCTCTTCGACTCTATCTCTTCCTGCTGGCAAGTGTACTTGGAAGTGTTCGACGAGTTTGGAATAACGCGCATTAGCCTTGAGCAGTTCCGCGAGGAATTCATCGGCGACTACCACGCTTACTACTTGTTCAAAGGCATTAAGGAAAAAGATTTGTGGAAAGTGGACGAGTTGTGGCGCAGGCTGTTCGCGAAAAAGAAAGTATTCCTCCTGCCTCACGTTTTCTCCACCCTCAAGCAATTGCATGAAAAGAAAGTGAAAATCGCTTTAGTTTCAAACGGAGACGGTGCGCGCATCCGTGAAGAGTTGAAGGAACACCACATTCACTCTTTCTTCAACACTATTGTTACTTCAGACGACGTGCGCGAGTTCAAACCCTCCCCGAACGGGCTAATCATTGCTTTGAAGCGCTTGGGCGTGAAAAAAAGCGAAGTGCTGTACGTTGGAGATTCCGAGGACGACGTGCGCGCAGGCAAGCGCGCCGGCATCAAAACCATTGGAGTGCTTTCAGGCTTGCACTCGCGCGAGCGCTTGGAAAAAGCAAAACCAGACTTTCTACTCGAAAAAACAGAAAACGTGCTGGAGTTAGTGTAGGAAGTTGTAGTCTCTCAAATGCTCAAAATACGCGATCTACGCGTGTAGCAGTTCGTTCTTTTTTTTTACTTTTTCTTCTCTTTCTATCTCTTGCTGCAGCTTGTTACTTTGTCTTTCTCTATTGAAACGTCGAACACGCTTGACTCGTCGCTCAACACTGCTTTTCCAGTGAGTTTGCTTCCGTCTATTTTCAGCTGGCTCGTGTCAACGCGCACGCTTTCAGGCAGTGCTGTCAAGTTTTGGCCTTCAAGCGCCTTGTTTATTTCTTTCAGCGATTCTTCCACTTGCTTGTACACGTCGCTCTTCTTGTCGAGCTTGGGCTTGATGCGCACGAGCGCCTCCCTGATTTCAACAAGCCTTTTCAAAACAATTTCCCTCACAGTAATCCCCTCTCACTTACCCGTAACTAGTGTCATTTCTCACAGGCTTTGAATTCATTTTTCCCTTCTCGTATCCCTCTAAAGCTTTCGCGAGCCCGCAGTTTGCTTTCGCTTCCCTGCACAATAGTTCAGCGAGAGAATTGTTTGCTGCAAAAATAATTTGTTTTGCTTGCTGTTCACTCGTTTTTGCTTGTGCCTCTTCATTTACTTTTTTTGCTTGCTGTTCGCTCGCTTGCTTTGCTTGTTCTTCGTTTCTTCTTTTCATTTGAGCTGGAGCTGCCATTAGTTTCCACTTCCCTGCGTTTTCTTTTTTTTCCAAGTATTTAAAACTATTGTGCGCGATAAAAACGTCATGTTGTTCGGCACAAGCGGCATTCGCGGCGTTGTGGGGAAAGAAATCACTTCTGCACTAGCCTTCGCGATAGGCAAGTCGTTGGGGCAAGAAGGCAAAACTATCGTTATCGGAAGGGATTCGCGCAAGAGCGGAGTCGAGCTTGAAGAAAAGCTTGTTTCAGGCATTGCTTCAAGCAAAGGAACCGCCCAGCTCCTCGGCATTGCCCCCACGCCCACTGTCGCGCTCGCGTCGAAAAAATTTGCTTCTACTGGAATAATGATTACTGCATCCCACAACCCGCCTGAGTACAATGGGTTCAAATTCTTCGAAAACGGAGACGAGGCAACAAAACAATTCGAAAAAACACTAGAGCAGAGAATAAGCGAGCAAAACAAAAAAATAAATGAAAAAGAAAAGCAACGCCCGCTCGAGCAAAATGCTGAAGCCAGCCGTGTTTTTTTTGTTGACAACGCTGTTCGCCAGCATATTGACTTTATTTTAAGCCAAGTTGACGTTGAAGCTATTCGCGCGAAAAACCCGAAAGTAGTAATCGACTGCGGGAACGGCGCAGGTGGCGTAATCACTCCTCTTATCCTGCGCGAGGCAGGCTGTCGCGTGGTGAGCGTGAACTCCGAGCCTACCGGCGTGTTTGCGCGCAAACTCGAGCCGAACGAAGAGAATTTGAAAGAGACAGCGGGAATTGTCGCTGCAACTGGCGCGTTGCTCGGCATTGCGCACGACGGTGACGCGGACAGGGCGATTGGAATAGACGAGAACGGAAAAGTCTTGGGCTTGGACGAGCAACTCGTTTTGTTCTGTGAAGATGCTCTTGAAAAAAAGAAAGGCAAAATCAGATTTTTCGAAGAGCGAAACTCTTCGAAAAATACTCATGAAGTCGGACGTGCCGACTTCACGATCGTTTCTACTGTAGAGGCGAGCTTGTGCGTGCGCGAGGCAGTAGAAGCGAACAACGGGGAATTGTTGATTACTCCTGTTGGAAGCAGGGAAGTAAGCTCGGAGTTGAGGAAGAACAACGCGGTTTTCGGCGGAGAGCCTTGCGGTGAGTACGTTTACTCCGGCGAATTGACTATTCCTGACGGCATTCGCACTGCGTTGAAGCTAGTTGAACTCGCTTGCAGGAAAGGAAAATTAAGCGAGTTGAGAAAGAAAATAAAAAAATATCCAATGCAACGCGCGAAAATTCAGTGCGCGAACGAGAAGAAGCAAAGTGCGATGAAAAAAATCGCAGTAGAGTTGCCTTGTGTTGTTGAAGGCAAGGCAAGCAGTGTTGACGGAGTGCGCGTTGATTTTGAAGGCGGGTGGCTTCTCGTGCGCCCGAGTGGCACTGAACCATTCATGCGCATTACCTGCGAGGCGAAAAACGAGAAAAAACTAAAGGAAGCGTTTGAAAAAGCAGAAGAAATAGTGAAAAAGAGCGTTTAATATTCTCAAGCGTTTTATATTCATAAGACGTTTTGAAGTTTAGTAGTTTAGGAGTTTCGGAGTTTAGACATTTCGGGGTTTTGTTCGGTTTTGTTTTTTTGGAAGTTTTCGTAGTTTTTTGTTTTGCAGCGTGTTTAGCTGGTTGGGTGGTTTTCTTGGTGAAGGCTGTCGTGTTGGCTGCTGGCGAGGGTTCGAGGTTGCGTCCGTTGACTTTTACTCGCCCTAAGTGCATGATTCAGTTGGTTGGAAAGCCTATTCTCGAGCACGTTTTGCTTTGCTTGAAGCAGGCAGGCATCCGCGATGTTGTTATCGTCGTTAAGTACATGAAGGAATTAGTGCGCGGTTATTTCGGCGACGGGAAGAGGCTGGGAATGCGCATCGAGTGGGTTGAGCAAGGTGAGAAGTACGGCACTGGCGCTGCTTTTCTTGACGCGCGCGAGTTTATTGACGACACGTTCGTTGGAATTGCCGGGGACGTTATTACTGAGGCGAGTGCAGTGAAGAAACTGCTTTACGCTCACGAAGGAAAAATTACTGTGGGCTTGAAGGCAGTGAGTGAAGTGAGCGAGTACGGCATTGCGAAAGTGTCGAACGGAAAAATAGTTTCCTTCGAGGAAAAGCCTTTGTCGAGCGACAGCAACTTAGCTAACACGAGCTTGTACGCGTTCGAGCCTGAAGCGTTAAGCCAGTTGGAAAAATTGTCTGCTTCCAGGAGGGGCGAGTACGAGATTACCGACTTGCTCAAATTCTTCATTCCGAAAGCCCAGGTTTCAGGAATAGAGTTGAAAGAGTACTGGCTTGACATGGGAATGCCTTGGCACTTGTTCGACGCGAACGAGTTTCTCATGGGCAAAGAGAAGGCAAAGCGCGCTGGCAAAATCGAGGATAGCATCGTGAAAGGAAAAGTGATTATAGAGAAAGGAGCGTTAGTTCGAAATTCTTACATTGAAGGACCTGTTTACATTGGCGCGAATACGAATGTCGGCCCGCATGCTTTCATTCGCGGTTGCACGAGCATCGGCGCAGACTGCGACATCGGCGATTCCACTACTGTCAAGAACAGCATTGTGTTCGACAGCGTGAACGCTAAGCACTTGTCTTACATCGGCGATTCAGTTGTTGGAAGCAACTGCAACTTCGGAGCTGCAACTCAAATTGCTAATTACCGTTTTGACGCAGCGCCGATAAAGACTGAAGTGAAGGGCAGAGTGATGGACACGATGCGCACGAAGCTCGGCGCGGTCATCGGCGACAACACGAAGACTGGAGTGCTCAGCTGCATAATGCCCGGCCGCACTATCGGTGATGATTGCTGGATCGGCGCGCACGTGATGATAAGCAAGAACGTCGAACGAAAAACAAGCGTTCAATTAAAGCAAGAACTCGAGTACGAAAAAAGGCAGTAGAACGCAGAGCTTGCTGAACGTCGAGCTCAGTCAAATCAAGCGTATGAAAAAAACAGTAAACCGTAACGAGCGTTTCGATTGTTTTGGCAAGCGTGCAATCTATTGGCGCGAAATGCAGTAATGATTTTTTTGTTTAAGGTTGTGTGGTTGTTTGAATCGTTTTCTGATTGCAGGCGTTGACCCTGGTACTACTGCTGCTTTTGCCGTGCTAGACTTGAACAAGCGAGTTGTGAAAGTTGCGAGCGAGAAGAATGCCGGGAAAGAGTGGGTTGTCGAGGGAATTCAAAGCGCAGGCACTCCCATTGTCATCGCGTGCGATGTTGTCCCTGCACCTGAATTCGTCGTGAAAATCGCTGCTGCATTCAACTGCAAATTGTTCACTCCAAACAAGAATTTGACTGAAGAAGAGAAAAGAAAGCTTGCCAGCAATGCTGTTGTTTCCAACGTTCACGAGCTTGACGCGCTCGCTTCCGCAATAAACGCTTTTCATTTTCTCGAGAACAAGTTCCGCAAAGTTGAAAGGGTTTTGGGTGAAAAAGGCGTTCCGCGTGAGCGTGTTGACGAAGCAAAGCAGTTGGTTGCAAGCGGAGTGAAGCTTGATGAAGTTTTGAAACTGTTCGAGTTGGAGGGGAAAGCAGAGGAAGAAAAGCAAATAGTGCATGCAATTCCTTCCCATCCAGCGATGCAGAATGCTGCAAAACAATTGGTTGACTTTCGTTTTCTCGTTTCAGCGAATGCGGAGTTGAGAAAGCAAGTGGAGCGCTTGGAGAATGAGAAGAAATTGCTGGCGTTCAGGCTCGCGCGCTCGGAAAAAGGGGTTTCCCAAAGCGTTTCGCGTGACAAGCGCGTGCTCTCGCTTGAGAATGAAGTGGCGCGCTTGAAGCTAATGCTTCAAAATTTTTTCAGGAAAAGGAAAAACAAGGGAGTGCATTTAAAAAGTTTGAGTGAAAAACAAGGAATGCCTTCGTCAAACCCGCGTTCTGATAACGCTGGCTTGGAGAAGATTGTTGAAGAGTACAGGCGCTCAAATTCGAACAGGCAATGACAGTAAAAACAAAGCACAGCTGCTTTTCAAGAAAGCTGCTGTGGGGGTGTTGCAAAATGACTGAAGAACAAATGGCGCAAGAAGAGCAAATGCCGCAAGAACAACGAATGCCTCGAAGCAAGGCGGACGAGAACACTGTTTTTATCGGGAAGAAAGGCGTGATGGCTTACGTTCTCGCAGTGGTAACGCAGTTCAACAACGGCGCGCCCGAAGTTGCAATAAAAGCTCGAGGCAAAGTCATCAGCAGGGCTGTTGACGTTGCCGAAATCGTGCGCAGCAGGTTCCTTCCTGAAGCAAAGCTCAAGTCAATCAACATCAAGACTGAAGAGCTGACTTCAGAAGACGGAAGCAGGAGCAAAGTAAGCGCGATTGAAATAACGCTCACGAAATAAATTCAAGGAACTCACGCGATTTTTTTTTCTTTTATTCTTTTCCCCTTTTCTTTTTCCAGTTTTTTCTGACGCTTTTTCCAGTGGCAAGGATGGTTTTTTTTCATGAAGACTCCGATTTGCGAATTGTGCGCTTCAAGCGGCGTGCTGTGCTCTGGGTGCGAGGGTAAATTGAATTCCGGGAAAATTTCGCAGTTGGACGTTGACTTGAGCAAAACGCTTCACGCGTTGAGCAGCGAGCACAAGCTTGGCGAAGCGAGCTTCACGCGCGCTGTAGACTTGGGCTTTTCAGCAATAATATTCACTGACGGGAATGTGGGCTTGCTCGTGGGGCAGAACGCGCGCGTTGCGAGCGCGATTGGAAAACAGGTTGGAAAACGCGTGCGCATTGCAAAGGAAGGCGCTGACGTGAGGCAAACTATTTCAGACATTATTTTTCCAGCGAAACTTTTGGGCGTGAACGAAATTTTTTCTCCTGACGGAAAAAAGTTTAAAGTCCGCATAAGCAGGCGTGACGCCCGCGTGCTTCCACTCGATTTGGACGCGTTAAACAAGCTTTTTTCAAAACTGTTCAACGCGAGCGTCAAGACAGAGTTTGAGTGATGAGTGTTCAACAATATTTTTTTTTCAACGCGAGCATAAAAAAGTTTGAATGTGGAGTTTCATGAGTCAATGACTTCCCGCATGTTTTTTTTTCTGCGCGCGTTTTTTGTTGTTTCCAGCGTTCGATGCAATTGTTTTAAACGTTTTACAAGCTAATCCTATTAGTGTTTTTGTTATGATGAGGACTCATTACGCGCGTGAAGTGACTCCTGTTTTGAACGGGCAGGAAGTTGTTGTTGCAGGCTGGGCGCACGAGTTGCGGGATTTGGGCAAGCTTCGCTTTATCATCCTGCGCGACCGCACTGGCTTGATTCAAATTACTGGCAAGCGTGGAGTTGCTTCAGATGAGGTCATTGAGAAAATGAAGTTTCCAAAGGAAACAGTCATTCAAGTAAAAGCTAAAGTAAAGGCAGAGCCTCAGGCGCCAGGGGGCAGGGAATTAATTCCACTTGAAGTTACAGTGTTAAACTCTATCACGCAGGCTATTCCCTTCGAGCTTACTGGAAAAGTTCCAGCTGATTTAGACGTGCGCCTCGACAACCGCTCTGTGGACTTGCGCAGGCTTGAAAACCAGGCAATATTCCGAGTGAAAACTGAATTGCTTCGAGCGTTCAGGGAGAAAACCACTCAACTCGGTTTTCAGGAAATAATTCCAACTTGCATTGCTGCAGCTTCCACTGAAGGCGGGACAAACTTGTTTCCAGTAGTTTATTTCGACAAGGAAGCGTTCCTCGTGCAGTCGCCCCAGTTGTACAAGCAACTCGCGGTTATTGGCGGAATGGACAAGGTGATGATGACTGTGCCGGTGTTCCGTGCTGAGCCTCACCACACTACTACTCACTTGAATGAAGTGTACCAAATGGATATTGAAATGGGCTTTGCAGACCACAATGACGCGATGGACGTTATTTCAGCGACTTTCCTGCACATGCTCAAAAGCGCGCGCGACAATTGTGGTGAGGACTTGAAGACTCTCGGAGTTGAAGTGAAAGTTCCAGAAGACGTAAAGCGCCACACGTACTCCGATTTGGTGAAACTATTGAACGACAACGGAGTGTGCATGGAGTGGGGCGAAGACTTTTCACGCGACCACGAAAAACATTTGCTTGACTTGCTGAAGGAAGACGTTTACTTGATTACAAAATGGCCGACGAAAGTCCGCGCGTTCTACTCAATGCCGTGCGAAGACAACCTGGAAATTTGCAATGCTTACGACTTGATGTACAAAGGGCTCGAGATTGCAAGCGGAGCGCAGCGTATTCACTTGCCTGACTTGCTCATAGAAGCGCTGAAAAAACGCGGGTTAAACCCAGACAGCTTCGAATTCTACGTAAAATCCTTCCGCATGGGCGCTCCGCCTCACGCAGGCTGGAGCATCGGATTAGAACGCGCGACAATGAAAGTTTGTGAGCGAGCAAACATAAGAGAAGTAGCGCTGTTCCCGAGAGACAGGACGAGACTCACTCCTTAAACCTTGTTTCGAGTGGTTCTGACTAGTTTCGCGTGGTTTTGGAGTTTTGATTTGTTGCAGTTTTTTTTTTGATTTTGACTTGTTTTAATCGGTTTTGTTTTTCGCATCATTCTTTCTCTTGTTTTTTCGTTTTTTCTTCTCCGGGCAGTTCTGCCAAGTCGTCGAGCGTGAGTTGCTTGAATTCTACTTCTTCCAAGCCTGTTTTTTCTTTTCCAGTCCTGTAAGCAGTAAGCATTATTTCAGCTATTGCGACGAGCACTCCAATGAACGCGAAGCTCATCACTCCGACTACAAGCGGGATTATCATTAGCGCGAGTGGCACGAGCTTGTTTTTCTCCTTCCTTGCCGCCACTCCTGCGACGAGTGCTGTTGCTGCGAGTAGAATCCACATGCTTTCGCACAATTGGTAACAGAAAGGAATTACTGGAGTGCAGAATTCGATTAATCCAGCGCACCCTTGCTTAGGGCCTACTACTACAAAACGCGTTACGTTTGCTTTCGGAATCAAGCACTTGTCAGCAACGCAAAAGCCTTGCGAACAGTTCCTGCTCGTGCTGCAGTTGCCCACAACACTGTAGTCTTCCATGCTCGGCACAATGCACGTTTTCGAAGAATTGTCGCAGTACCCTTGCCCGCACTGGTAAGTAAAATTGCAGCTGCTTCCCACAATAACTTTGCTTTCAGCGAAACTCGCTGCTGCAGCCAGCAGAACAAGCAATGCAAGCACGCTGCAATACTTCGCGAAATTCATCATTCCCTTCTTTTCAGCCAACATTAAAAAATTTGTTTATTGGATTCGAGCTCGGCTCGAATGCTAAAAATGCGTGCGTCAGTTTCACAATCAAACGTACTCTTTCAACTCTTCGCTCCAATCTACACATCCTACCCTGAATTGTCTTCCGCTTCCAGCAATTATGCCTATTATTTTCTTTGCATTCTCCTGCTCGCTCGCGCTTGTTTCCACTTCAAAAATTTTCGCTTTCTTAAAGTTTTCAATGCTTTTCACAGTGCAGTAGTCAAGCATTTCAGCAAGCACGTTTTCCTCGATTTTTTTCTTTGCATACCCTCTTTTTTTCAAGCGTTTCTCGAGAATTTTCGGGTTTGCCCGCAGAACTATTACTGCATCAACTTTCAATTTCATTTCGCACGCGAGATGGCCTTCCACAATGACGTTGCGCTTTCTTCCTTTCAAGAAGATTTTTTTCACTTCGCGCTCGAGTTTCTTCAAATCAGCTTCAAGCGTGCCGTCTTTCCAGGTTTTCGTGAAAAGCTTTTTTTCTTTCACCAGCTCGTTCAATTCCACCAGTTCAGCGCATGTTTTTCCAGCGATTTTTTTCGCGAGCGTGCTTTTTCCTGTTCCAGGCACTCCTGTTATGACGATGCGCATGGTTTTTAATTTATACAAAACAAGTTTAAAACAAAGGTTTTGCGAATGTTTGAAGGTGACTCGATGCGTTATCCTCATGTTGCAGGTTCTTTTTACTCTGGTGACGCGAACCGCTTGCGAAAGGAAATAAACGGTTTTTTGAAGCAAGCAGTTGTCAAGGTTGAAGGCGAGATTGTTGCAGGCGTAGTTCCTCACGCCGGCTATTTGTACTCCGGGCAGATTGCAGGCTATACTTTCAACGCCATCGCGCAAGCGTTTCCCAAGCCTCCTGTATTCGTCCTAGTAGGTCCGAACCACACTGGCCACAGCACAAGCGTTTCTGTTTCAAAGAAAAACTGGGTTACTCCGCTCGGAGTTGTGAAGAACGATGTCGAGCTCGGCGCCGAGATAGTAAAACAGTCGCGCGTTATTGCCTTCGACGATCTCGCGCACGAGTTCGAGCATTCCCTTGAAGTCCAGCTTCCATTCCTTCAAACTATTTACTCTTCAGGCTTCCAGTTTGTTCCAATCGCTGTAATGCTACAGGATTACGCGCATGCTCTCGCAATAGCTAAAGCGGTTTTCGAAGCTGAAAAAAAGCTGAAGCGCCAAGTTTTCCTGCTTGCTTCCTCTGACTTTACTCACTACGAGCCTGAAGCAAGCGCGAAAAGGAAAGACGCGCTTGCGTTGAAGGAAGCAGAGAGCTTGAACGCGAAAAAATTCGTTGAAACAATCGAATCAAACAAGATTTCAGTGTGCGGGTTCGCGCCAATTGCTGCAGCAATAGAGTACGCGAAGCTCAAGCGCGCGTCGAGAGCGCAAGTATTAAAATATGGTGACAGCGGAGATATTACCGGAGACCGTTCTTCAGTAGTCGCGTATTGTTCAATAGCATTCGTAAAATAATTCGTGGTGATGTTCATGGTTGGAAAAACTCAGTCTCGGAAGTCTGAGCACGTGAAGATTTGCTTGGCAAAGCAGGTAGAATCTGATTCCCCTGCTGGTTTTGACGACGTGTCCTTCCTGCATAATGCTTTGCCCGAGCTGGATTCCAGCAAGATTGACTTGAGTTGCACGATGTTCGGCAAGGACTTGAAAATGCCTTTCATTATCAATGCAATGACTGGAGGCTATCCTGGCGCAGAGGCGATAAACAAGCGGCTTGCTGAAGCAGCGCAAGAGTTTAAAATCGCGCTCGGCTTGGGCTCGCAGCGCGCGATGCTTGAAAACCCGTCGCTCGCGAAAACATACAAAGTGCGGAGCGTTGCTCCTGATGTTGTGCTTGTCGGCAACCTCGGGGTTGCACAGCTAAAAAAGTACGCGCCCAAGAAAATAAAGGAAATGCTTTTCACAATAGAAGCAGACGCGCTGGCGATTCACTTGAACTCCCTGCAAGAATGCATGCAGCCTGAAGGCGACGTTGATTTCGAAGGCTGCCTCAAGCTGATTGCCACTGCGTGCGACGAAATTCCTCTTCCCGTGATAGTGAAGGAGACTGGCGCGGGAATAACGCGCGAGGTTGCGAAAAACCTGCAGAACGCTGGAGTAATGGCTGTTGATGTTTCAGGCTTGGGCGGAACTTCGTGGAGCGCAGTAGAATCCCACCGCAATTCCGGATTTAAAAACTTCAAGGAATGGGGCGTGCCGACAGCGCACTGCATTGCTGAAGTAAGCAAAAGCGTAACCATTCCCATAATCGCTTCAGGCGGAGTGCGGAGTGGATTGCACGTTGCAAAAAGCATTGCGTTAGGCGCGAGTTTCGGCGGAGCGTCACTTCCATTCCTCAAAGCAGCGTGTTCCCCGAAACCCGGTGATGCGCTGCGCTCGTTGTTGAAAGAATGGCAGCGAGATTTGAAAACAGCAATGTTCTTGACTGGCTCGAAAAACATTGAAGCGCTCAAGACTGCGAAAATAATAATTTCAGGAAAGACGAACGAGTCTCTCAGAGTGCGCGGAGTTCGGCCCGAGGAATTCGCGCAACGCTGAACAATTTCAAAAAGGGGGTTTTTCAAGTGAGCGAACTAGACCAACTTATCCGAAAGCACGTTTTGAAGAACGCTTTCGATTACGGGAAAGCGAACTCAGGATCAGTGGTTGGAAAAATAATTGCAGAGAACGCTGACGCGAAGAAAGACATGAAAGAACTAATGAAGAAAATAAGCGTTGAAGTAACCCGCGTGAACAAGCTGAAGAAAGAAGAAATAGAAAAAGAACTCGGAAACTATTCGTTCGCTGAAAAAAAAGAAAAAGAGAAAGGGCTTGTTTTGCCTGACGCTGTCCAAGGAAAAGTAACAACTCGTTTTGCTCCAGAGCCGAACGGCTACCCTCACATTGGCCACGCGAAGGCAGTGTTTCTCAGCTTCGAGTGTTCGCGTGTTTACGGAGGGAAAATGCTTTTGCGCTTTGACGACACGAACCCCGAGGCTGAAGAAGAGCAGTACGTTGGCGCGATAATGGACGGCTTGAAGTGGCTTGGCGTAGAATGGAACGGCAGTGAAACGTATGCTTCAGACTCGCTTCCTGTTCTTTACGAGCACGCGAAAAAACTGCTCGCGCAGGGAGACGCCTATGCTTGCTCGTGCGAAGCAGAGCAAGTGAAAAAAAACCGCGGGGAAGAAAAAGAATGCGCGTGCAGGCGCGCCAGCCCCGGCGAATGCCTTGACGCTTTCGCGAAAATGCTTGGCGGAGAATTCGACCAAGGCGACGTTATAATCCGTTTTAAAGGCGACCTGCGCGCTCTCAACACTGTAATGCGCGACCCGACAATGCTCCGCATTATAGACGCTCCGCACTACAGGCAGGGAAAAAAATTCCACGTGTGGCCCTCTTACGATTTTGAAGCTCCAATCATCGACTCGCTCACTGGCATTACTCACGCGATGAGAAGCAAAGAGTACGAACTGCGCGACGAGCTCTACTACGAATTGCTGAAAAGGATTGGCTTGCGCGCCCCAAGAATAGTAGAATTCTCGCGCTTGTCAATCAAAGGAATGCCAATAAGCAAGCGCTTGCTCAAGCCACTCGTGCGAGAAGGAAAAGTTTCAGGCTGGGACGACCCAAGGCTTCCAACGCTTGTTGCACTCAAACGCAGAGGCATTCTCCCAGAAGCGATAAAGCGCTTCGTGCTCTCTTTCGGATTGGGAAAACAGGAAAGCGAGCCGACTATAGACGCATTGCTCGCCGAGAACGGCAAGCTGCTCGACTCAATTTCTCCCCGCTTTTTCTTCGTCACCCAGCCAGTCAAAGTTTCAGTTGAAAACATTCCAAGCGAACTCTCCAACACAGCAATTCAAATAAAAAAACATCCTTCGCTCGACATGGGCTTCCGCGAGCTGGCTGTCGGAAGCAGTTTCTTCGTATGCGGAGGAGACGCTGAAAAACTTTCTGAAGGCGACGTGTTCCGCTTGAAAGACTTGTACAACGTCAAAATAACCAAGAAAGGAAAGAAAGAACTGCGCGTTGAATTCGCTGGAAAAGAACTAATCCCAGGCAGTAAAAAATTCCAGTGGGTTCCTGAAAAGCAGAAACTCGACGCTGTTGTTCTCGTGCCTGGCGAACTTCTCGTTAACGACGCGTACAACCCTGACAGCTTGAAGGAAGTGAAAGGATTCTGCGAGAAAGCATGCGGGGAGCTGAAGAAAGGCGACGCTATTCAATTCGAGCGATTCGGCTTCTGCAAGCTCGACGACAAGAAAAAAAATTCTTTCATCTTCACCAACCCTTGAAAAACTAATCCCGCGTTATTTAACATCTAAAATCGCTGCTGTTTCAGGAGACCAGTTGTTCGCATTGTCTTTTGCCTTGAAGTAGATGTAATGCCTTCCTACAGTCAAGTTGTAAATTTCAAAGTCCGGCTGCGTGCTCAAGTTTCCGTCGAGGCTGGACCTCCACGCGTAAGCCATGATGTTCCCGTCAATATCGTCCGCGTTCCCGCTGAAGTAAATTTTCGTTCCTTTCTTCGCAGGGCTTGGCGTTATGGTGTTGATGCGTGGCTTTGGAAACGCTATTTGGTCAGAGTAAATGTTCACTATCCTCTCGTCGAAAGCAGACCACGTTCCCTTCGCGTTTTTCACTTTAAACCGTATAATGTGCGGGCCTATTGAAAGGTACGTTTCTATCTTCTGAAGTTTTCTCAAAATCCCTTCCCTGTCTGACTCCCAGTAATACTCTGTTATTTCAGAACTCGCGTCCACTCCCACTCCTCCCAGCGACACCATGCCTCCTGCGTTTGCAGGGTTTGGAGTCGCTACAGTGATTTTCGCTTTCGGAAGAACAGCATTGCTAACATTCACTTCTACTACTACTGCATTCGACCACTCGCCAGCATTATCTTCCACTCTCAACTTTACCTCGTGTGTTGCTACCGACAAGTTTGAAACGCTGAAATTGCTTTTCACGCTCAGCACGCCGTCAACGCTCGAGCTCCACTCGAACGCTTCCACAGTGCCGTCAGCGTCAGCGCCCCTGCCTGCAAAAGTTATTTCTTCCCCAAACACTGCCTCGCTCTTAGAAACATTGCCAATAAATGCAACTGGCTTCGCGTTCACAGCTTTTACTTCAATAGTTATTGTCGCTTCATCCGACCAGTCTCCAGCATCGTCGTTTACTTTGAAAAACACTTGATGCGTTCCAACAGGCAGTATGTTCGTTGCAAAGCTTTGCTCTGCACTCATCTGCCCTCCAGTGTCAGTTCTCCACGAAAAAGCAGCAACGCGCCCGTCTGCATCGCTTCCCTCACCAATGAAAGAAACATCCTCACCTTCAACGAAAACAGTCTTGTCCATTAAAATAACTGCAGTCGGCTTCACGTTATGCTTTACTACGACGCTTGCATTGCTCGCGTTGCTCGACTCGTTAATGGAAATTGGCGGTTGAACTCCTTCACCCAAGCACCCGAACAACAGCATGAACGCAAGCAAAAAACAAGCAAAGCCAACAACTCCAAAATGCCCAACGCGACGCTTATTCAACTGCATCAACACCACCAACTTTTTTTTCTTCTGCTTCCCGTATTCGAGTGCAACCCATTTAAAATTATTTATTTAAATGATGTTTAGATTTTATGGCAAAACTCGGCATTGTCACGGCAAATCTATTGATTTTATTCGTAGTCGCGTGGGTGCAGTTCTTCGTGCTCTCCAACCCAGCGCAGTGCGCGAAAAACCCGGAGTTCCTCACCAGCCCCATCAGCTTTTTCGCGTGCAACTACTGGGACGGCGTCCAATGGGGCGTCTACGCGTTCGCCGTCGCTGCAGTGCTCGGCTTGATAGTCGGGTTCGCGTCAAGCGACGAAAAGAAAACCCGCGAAGAAAAAATATTTTTTTCAAGCAAGGAAGAAAAAACAACCCACGTCGAGCCAGACTATGAAATGCAGAAGGCAGGCCTCGTGCCCCTCCGCTGCACCAAATGCAACACAGGCAACTCGCCGTCAGCACGCTACTGCTCGCGCTGCGGCTCGCAATTGTAAAATTCACTTCCCCTGCACTTTACCATAGCCTAAGTGCACACCTTGCACGATTGAGCAAATGCCCCTGCATTTGCAGCTCTCGCATTTGTGCCGCAAATGCTCGAAGATGCGAATACCTGCACGCCCGTGCACTCTCTACATAGAGAGGTTTAAAAAGATTGCACCGAGGGCATTAAACCCTATTTAACAGCGGAGATAAGATATTCCATATTGCAATATGTATCTGTGTTATTTCTGCTAACATAAAGATAAGCGCGAGTGCAAATAGGGCATATGCTACTCTATCTCCATAATAGAACAACCATGCAGGCGTCAATATTTTTGGTTTATCTCCAATCCCAAGAAGAAGGTCTCCAACAACGAGAAGAATGTAAAGGGAATATAGAATTACAATGAGTAATAGGGCCAAAGATGCTAATGAAAGAGGCCCCTTAACGCCTGACATGTATATGAACGAAAAAGCCGTAAATGTTAATATGACAAGTTCTATTATTTTGAAATATTTATCCGAACGATCAGGCTTTTGATAGTCTTTTTGTATTTTTACTTCAAGCGGCCTGTTTTTTATCTCGATTTGTTCGGCCATATTAGCCCCTTTGTTTAAGCAGACCTTCAAGGCAGGTTATGAGGTC
>JACRGF010000017.1 GCA_016212395.1 Microcaldota archaeon | reverse complement strand
TTCAAGCTGGGCTACCCTCAACCTCAATTCTTCAACTTCATTCATCTCTAATCGCCAAACAGCTTTCGACGAAAAAGAATTTCCACTTTTCGGTCAAAAACCACACGTCGGAGCTCCGACGCAGCTAAACACATACGGTTTTTGCGCAGGTTTATTAACCTTGCACGCATAATAAGAGTAACTGTTTCTATATGTCCAAAATTCGCAGGGCGCTCTTGAGCGTCTCGGACAAGCGTGGGGTAGCAGAGTTTGCGAAAGGTTTAGCGCAGCTTGGAGTGGAAATAATTTCTTCAGGCGGAACTGCTAAAGCTTTGCAGGACGCCGGCGTGAAAGCAACTCCTGTTTCTCAATTTACTGGCTTTCCGGAAATGATGGACGGGCGAGTCAAAACGCTTCACCCGAAAATTTTCGGGGGAATTCTCGGAGTTAGAACGAATGAAGAGCACGTCCGCGAAGCGAAAGAGAACGGAATCGAGTTTATCGACGTTGTTGCAGTAAACTTGTATCCTTTCAAGCAGACGGTTGCAAACCCGAACGTCTCTCTTGAGGAAGCGATAGAACAAATAGACATTGGCGGGCCTTCGCTTGTGCGTGCTGCTGCCAAGAACCACGCGTTCACCACTATTATTGTTGACGCTAACGATTACTCTCGCGTGCTGCAAGAATTGAGCGAGAAAGGCGAAACAAGCGGGCAGTTGAGGCGAGAGCTTGCGTTGAAGGCGTTCAAGCACACTGCAGAGTACGACGCGGCGATAGCGAATTACTTGGGAAAAATAGTTGCGAACAGCAAATTCCCTGATGTTTTAATGCTTTCACTAAGCAAACTGCAGGACTTGCGGTACGGCGAAAACCCACACCAGGCTGCAGCGCTTTACGCTGACCCTCAGGACGGAGAACCGAGCGTTGCGAGCGCAAAGCAACTGCAAGGCAAGCAATTGTCTTACAACAATATTCTCGACTCTAACTCAGCGCTCGAGCTCGTGCGCGAGTTCAAGGAGACTACTGCTGTCATAGTAAAACACAACAACCCGTGCGGAGTCGCTTCAGCTTCGTCAGTGCTTGAAGCGTACAAGACCGCGCGCGCTGTAGACCCGGAGTCTGCTTTCGGCGGAATTATTGCGTTGAACGCGTGCGTAGAAAAAGAATTGGCGCAGGAAATAGTTTCAACTTTCGTTGAAGTAGTGCTTGCTCCCTCCTACTCGAGTGAAGCGCTTGAAATGTTTAAGACAAAGAAGAACGTGCGCGTGCTTGAAGTAAGCGGCTTGCGAAAGCCGAAAATCCCGTGCTTCGACTACCGCTCGGTAGTAGGCGGCTTGCTTGCTCAAGAGCGAAACGTTCAATTGTTCGCAGGCGACTTGAAAGTCGTATCGAAACGCGCTCCTACAGAAGAAGAATGGAAGGCGTTGAATTACGCGTGGAGAGTGTGCAAGCACGTTAAAAGCAATGCTATTGTTTACGCGCGCGGAGACCGCGCTGTTGGAATCGGCGCTGGGCAAATGAAGCGCATTGACTCTGCAAAACTCGGAGCAATGATAGCGTCAGGGCCAATAACCGGAACTGTAATGGCGAGCGACGCTTTCTTCCCGTTCCGCGACGGAATAGACGCTGCCGCGAAACTCGGCATTACTGCAGTCATCCAGCCAGGAGGCTCTATCCGCGACGAAGACGTGATAAACGCTGTGAATGAGCACAAGCTCGCAATGGTTTTCACTGGAATACGCCACTTCAGGCACTGAAACTTCCCGTGCCAGCAGTGCATTAAAACAAATTTAAAACTTTACTCACTATCTTATTCTTCATGCGCAAAGTTTTTCAGCAACGTTTTTTTTCACGAAAACTTTTTTTCGCGCTTGCAGTAATCCTGTTCTTGTTTTTCTCTCAAGCGTGCGTGCAAATTCGTGAACTCAACAATCCCTCCGACTTGTTTTCAAACTTTTCACTTCCCCTTCAAAGCTCTGGAAAAGAAGTCGGCCTTCCCAGCGGTTCGTTCGTCAAAGTAAACAATGATTCCCAGCAGCTTTCAACTGCGAACGAATCCGCAGCGCGGGAAAGCGGGTTGAACTCTGCGATAACACGCAATTCAAGCAACTTGTCTGCCTCTCAAATTTTGGAAGAACGCTTTTACCCCGACATAGAGCGCGATGTTTTCAATGCAGTGAACGAAGAACGCGTGAAGAACGGGCTTCCAGCGCTTAAATGGGCAGACGATTTGTCTTCAGTAGCACGCAACCACAGCCGGGACATGGGCTTGAACGGCTTTTTCGCGCACGAAAACCTGCAAGGCAAAAGCCCGTTCGACCGCATTAGCGAAGCAGGAATAAACTATTCAGTTGCAGGAGAAAACCTCGGGCTGACTTACAATTACCCGGACCAAGTGAAAGAAATAGTAAAACAATGGATGAACTCGCCAAGCCACAGGAAGAACATTCTCGACCCTGAATTCGAGGAAAGCGGAGTAGGCGTCTACAAGTCGATAAACTCCACGTACTACTACACTCACATGTTTGTAAAACGTCCAAGCTGGTACGAGTGGATAAACCAAAAAGTTTCCATTGCGCCTAACGCCGGCTATATTTTCATGCGAAAAAGCGGCGACACCCGCCTCTTCAAATACACTGTTTCGTCAGATTACGTTTTCGACGCGTACTGGGTTCCGGATGAAAAACAAGCGAACGCTGCAGTGAACGGCGAACTGTTCTCCCAATACGCCGAATGCTCGGCAACAAAAACTGCTAACTACGCGAGCAACGCTTGCCTCGTTCCAGGAAACTCCGGCTTGGTAATAATAAACAAAAACTTGGTTGAAATAAAAACAGAAGTGAAAATATATTATTACAGCTGATTTTCGCTGCTGTTCGTCAACTTATTTTCCCCAACAGCAAACTCGCCACTGCAAAGTAAATAACCAAGCTCAGAATATCCGTTATTATTGTCGCGAAAGGCCCGCTACCCATTGCAGGATCGCGGTGCGTTCTCATGAAAACCAACGGCAGCAATATCGCCATGCCAACTGCCGCGAGCGACGCTGAAAAAATCGAAGCGAACAAAATAACGCTTACTGCAACAGACTTCAGCCACAAGAACGCGCCCAAAGCGTTCAAACCTCCAAGCACTAACCCCAAAAACAACGCTACTTTCGCCTCGCGCGCCAAATACTTTCTCAACGCCAAATGCTGGTCCAAAGCAATAGAGCGAATAAAAATAGTTTCAGTCTGCGTTCCAACAGCATCCGCAATATACACTACCGTCGGAATAAATACTGCGAGAACCAACTGCGCTTTCAAAGCCTTCTCAAAAAAACCAACTACGAAAGCTGCAAAAATGCCTCCAACCACTCCAAGCACGAGCCAAGGAAGCCTTTTCTGAATGTGCACCAACGCCCCTGCAGTAATAATGTCTTTCGCCGGGTCGTTGAACTTGTGAATTCCCGCAGAACGCAGAGCAGTTTCAATGCGCGCCTTGTGCAAAACCTTGAAAATATTCTCCTGAGGCACTACGCCCAAAAAATTCATTTCCTTGTCAACAACAGGCACTTCCTTTATTCCGTGTGAAATTGCCAGCAAAGCGACTTTCTCCTCGTGCGTGTGCGGATGCGCGAAAGCAAGCTTAGTCTTCATAACCTCGCTAACTTTCTTTGCCTTGTTAGCAGCAAAAAACGCTTTAATAGAAAAAACTCCAACCAACTGCTTGGCATCCACTACATAAACATAATTTACTGTGTCGTAATCCTTCATCTTCTTCCTGAAAAGAGCAACTGCATCCCCAATCGTCGCGTTCGGCTTTACTACTGGCACTCTCACAGTCATCAAGTCAACAGCGCACGCCTTCTTGTGAGTTTGTTCAATCATAATCCCACTCGCCAGTACGCCTCGAACCCTGCTTCCCACTTTATCATATTTTCACTTCGCTCGCGTCAACACGCAGCCTGTACTTCACCATTATCCTCTTAAAATCTTTCACTTCCTCTTCAATAATCTTCTTCAACTCGTCCCCTGAAATTCTCTTCAGATTTTTATCTTCAACTATTTTTTCAACGCTTTTCCCTTCCTCTCCCGCCATCTCTTTCAAAACTTCAGGAATAGCTGCTTTCACGAACAATCCTTTCGCGAATTCAACAAACAATTCCACCATCCTTTCTTCACTTATCTTCTCTACTTCCACTTTCTCGCGCTTCAAATTCACGAGCGTTTCCTCGAGAGTTGCAGCAACCGCCAAAGCATCTGCCTTCGTTCCAGCAACTATCCGCTCAAACAACTGCAAGTTTCTCCCGCGCAAAAGCTTGCTTGCCAACTCTTCATTTTTAACAAGTGCAACAAGCTCGAGCTTTTTTTCTTCAGGAGTTTTAGGCATTTTCCTCCCGACGTTTTCAAGCATTTCCTTCGTTATCCTAATCGGGTGAACATCAGTCTCGGGGTACAAGCGCGCCTTGCCAGGCAACGGCCTCATGTAAGCAGAGCCAAAATCAACTAGCGCCTTCCTCGTTTCCTCAGGCACAACATTCATTTTAGCCCGCAAAAACACGAGCGCCAATGCCTTCCTCGCAACCGCTTCATCTTCAACTGAAACTAACGCAAACGCGTCTTCATCCTTCAACGAAAGCGCTTCCCTCACTTTCCCAACTTCGCTTTCACTAATCTTGTACGCTTCAAGCTTTTCATCAGAATGAATTACCCCCTTCACTCCAGCGCCTTTCGCGTAATCACTCAACTCAGTCCCAAACCGCCTTCCTTCATGCAACTCTCTCCCAAGCAAGCCAGCGAAACGAGGCAACGCGAGTGCGAACACTCTTTTTCCAGCCAACAGCTTCGAAGCCGTCCCTTCAAACAATCCGCTCACATCAACAACGCGCGCTTCAAAATTTATCTTTCCACCAAACCTCTTCTTCAACTCCACGAGAACTTCAACCAACTTCCGCTGCCTCTCCGCTTCCTTCCTCACAACATCGCTGACGCCTTTCAAATCCTGAACTCCCTTCACTTCAACACGCGCCCCGCCTTCAACAGAAACGTTCAAATCCTGCCTAATCGTTCCAATTCCCCTCTGAACTTTTCCAGTAGCGCGCAACAACGCGCCAAGCTTTTCAGCAACCTCGCGCGCATGCTCAGGATTTTTAATGTCCGGAGAAGTGGCAATCTCTACTAAAGGAATTCCAAGCCTGTCCAAACGATAAACAATCCGTCCATCCTGCTCGCCAACTATTCCAGCACTCTCTTCTTCAATGCACACTGTTGGAATTCCAACAACTCCAAGGCTCGTCTGCATTTTGCCATTCACGCCAACCACAGCAGTGCGCTGGAAGCCTGCAGTGTTGCTTCCATCAATAACCATCTTTCGCATAACTTGCACTTCACTCACCACGTCGCACTCCAGCAATTTGCAAATCATTAAAACAATTTCAAGCGCGTCAGCGTTCAAAGGCTGGGGAGGCTCGCAATCAGCTTCAACCAAGCAACTCGCATCATCAAAAACCTGGTAGACAAACTTTTTGCCCTTCAACGCCTCAAACTGCGCTGCAGCATCTGTTTCGCCCAACTCGCTCGCAACAGGATGAAGCATTCTCACAATCTCAATGCCGTGCTTTCCAAGCTTTGTTTCACTAGGGCAATTGCAGAAAAGCTTGTGCGAATCCAAACGCTGGTGCACTTCAATCCCGCACTTCAACTTCAATTCACTCTCAACACTCTCGCTCATCAAAACACACGCCCTGAAACACTGCCATTTCTTTTTACTCTCCTCTCTCTTCCTCTATCACAGGGCTTCTCTCGCTCACTTCCCCTGCAACATTTTTCACCATCAACTCTCTTACTTTTTCAACTTTCTTCACGTGCCCAAGCGCCCACATTAATTTAACAAGCGCAGTTTCAGGAAGCCAGTCGCAACCATCCCCAATCACTCCAATTTCCTTCAGCATCCTGCCTGCAGTGTAAACGTTCAAATCAATTCTCCCATAAATAGTCTGCGGGGCAATCACTACCGGAATTCCCTTCTCAACAAGCCCTTTCAACGACGGGACAATAGACTGCGCGAACTCGTCGTCAAACGGGTTAGTAGGCACGTGGCCCAAGCCAGTCCCAGCAACAACAACTCCGTCAAAACAATCCAGTTTCTCGACAAACTCAGGCTTTACCCCTGGGTAAGTGTACAGCAAAAACACGTTCTCATTCATCTTGTCATCCACTTCCACCCTCCTCCTCTCATCCCTCTTCACAGCATCACGCAAAAACTCCACTTTCCGCCCGGAATAATCTATCTTTGCAAGAGGCGAAACGTTCACGCTCTTGAAAGCATCCCTCCTGCTCGTGTGCAGTTTCCTCACTCTCGTGCCTTCATGCAAGAAACAATAATCATCATTCATGTTCACATGCATGCAAACCCCCACCCCCGCGAAATTGCTTTGAGCAGCAAGCACTGCACACACTAAATTCACTGCATTATCACTGCTCCCCCTGTCACTGCTTCTCTGCGAGCCCACGAGGACAACAGGCACAGGCAAGTTTTGAAGCATGAACGACAACGCTGCAGAAGTATAACTCATAGTGTCCGTCCCGTGCATCAACACAATGCCTTCAACTCCCTTCTTCACTTCAACTGCAACCTCGCGCGCAATCACCTGCCAATGCTTCGGCGTCATGTCCTCAGACAAAAGCGAAAATAATTTCCTACAATCAATGCTCGCAATATCCTTCAACTCAGGCGCGAACGACAGCAAGTCCCCAGGTGAAAACGCTGGAAACACTGCGCCAGTCTTGTACTCAATGCGCGAAGCAATCGTGCCCCCGCAACCCAAAATAGAAACTCTCGGCTTCCCCCCAACAACTGAAACGTTAAAATCACTCGACTGAAACACTAACGGTTTCCCCCTCTCAACCAACTCTACTTCAGAACCAGCAGAAAACTCAACGCCCACATTATACCCGCTATCCAGCTTCAGCACTAAACAGTTCTCGCCACCCAACTCCGCGCGAGGCAACAACAGCCCTTCATACTCTCCCCCGCTAGCTCGAACGCACACCTTGTCACCCTCGCGCACGTCAGCATTCTCCAAAGCCCTCATTACTTCTTTAGAATACATAAACACAACCACCCTCAAAACAGTTTATTCTAACACTTGCACTCCCTTTTTTCTCGCAGACAAATTTTTTATACTGTCCCACACGCACGAAAAAACAAGAAAAACAAAACAATTTTTACTCCCACGCGCTAAAACCCGTTTTTTCAAACAAGTTTCTTCGCCATGTAAACAACTCCCTTCCTTTCGTACCCGAACTTTTTGTAGTACTCGCGCACTCCAACCCCACTCATCACAACCATTTCACTCAAGCCAAACTCTTCACTCGCAATTTCTTCAGCGCGCTTCAACAATTTCTCTCCAAAACCCTCATGTTGCACTGCCTCTTTCTTCTTCTCGCCTATTTTCAACGCTTCCCCGTAAACATGCAACTCCCTAATCAAGCCGGTTTCACGCGTTATTTCACTCCTGCACAACTTCCCCTTACTGGGAACACGCAACCTCACAAAACCAGCCAACGCGTCCTTTTCGTCATCCTCAAAACTCAGAAACACTTCACTCCCGCCACTCGCCTCGTAATTCATCCGCGTCAATTCAAACGCTTCAGCATCAAACTTTACTCCCTTCTTCAAGCCCTGCAATCCAGCTTCCCTGCACCGAATGCACGCGCACTTCAAGCCACGCGCCTCCAACTCTTTCTCCACCATTTGCCTCAAATTATTCTTGTCCACTCCAGCAACAGTAATGTTCGACGGAATATCCCTTTGCACGCGCATTACCCTCACGTACTTCGGAAAATAACGCGTAGCCTCCACAATCGTTTCCACTGCTTCCTCTGTATTATACGGTTTGAACTTTCCTTTCCTCCACTCGCCGTACAACTTCGTGCCCTTCAACACCAAGCAAGGGTAAATCTTCAGCATGTCAGGCTTGAAACGCTCGTCTTCAAACAACTGCTTGAACATCCCGACATCCTTCTTCTCGTCAGCATACAAGCCAGGCATCATGTGAAAACACATTTTCAACGCCGAGTCCTTGCAAATCCGCGTCGCATCAACAACATCAGCAATAGTATGCCCCCGCTCCACTTTCTCGTACACTTTTTCATCAAGCGTCTGCACTCCAAGCTCTACTCGCGTCGCGCCCCATGAAAACATTTCATCAACATGCTTTTCTTTGCACCAATCCGGCCGAGTTTCAACCGTCAAACCCACGCAACGATGCTTCGCCTTCTCGTTCTTCTCATGCGCTTCAGCAATTGTTTTGCTCTTCTTTTTCCCGCTTAGCACATTCATTGCATTAAAACAACCCAAAACAAAATCGTCCTTATACTTTTTCTCTTGAGAGGGAAACGTGCCACCCATTATAATCAATTCAATCTTCTCCGCATTATGCCCGATTGCTTCCAACTGTTCAATCCTCGACTTCGTCTGTTCGAACGCGTCAAACTTGTTTTGCTGCCCGCGCATCGTCGCAGGCTCGAACCCAGTATAACTCTGAGGCGCGTTGTCACCGCGAGGGCAGTAACTGCACTTTCCGTGCGGGCAGTTGCTCGCAGTCATTACAGCAACAGGCGCGACTCCAGAAATAGTGCGCATCGGACGCTTCAACAGCAGCCTCAGAATTTCTTTCGTCCTCTTCTTCTTCGGCAGAACAGCAAGAACCTCGGAATTCCTCACTGTATGCGCCATTCCATACTTCTTGCCAACCTTCTTCTTCAACCTAACCAATTCGCGCTCGCACATTCCGTTCTCCAGCAACTCTGCAACTTCCCTCGCTGCACTCTCAACGTCCATACGCTAACACTAGAACGATGTAAAAATAAAAAGCAAGCAGTCGCGCCAGCCTTCGACGAAAATGCGGAAACGCACACACGCCAACTTGCAAGTATGCCTGCATCAAAATTCAGAACAAGTTTGTTAGGAACCCGACGAGCGAGTACACTGGTCCTTCGAGTATTGGGAATGTGAGGGACCCGTGCCCTGCTGCCTTGAAGTCTGACCATAACGAAGTTTTCACGCTCAAATGCACTTCTTGCTGCTGTTGAATCAACTCGCTTGAAGTTGAAACTACTTTAATTACAGCGTCAAGCTCTCTCTCTTCACCGCTTACTATTTCGTACGAGACAGTCTTCTGCGAACGCGTGGGCACGAACACTTTCTTCGAGTACTTCCACACTGGAACGCCTGAAGAGCTTATCTCGAAGACATCAGAAGCAGCGCCAGTGTTCTCGACAACAACTTGAAACACTGCAGGCTGTCCTGCGCCCACTTGCACGCTCTTCGGAGTAATGCCTGCAACGAGCACGTCGCGCGTAACATTCACTATAACGTTGAACGAAACGTTGCCTCCAATCAATTCAGTCCCGCTGTCATCCGCAGCCATTACTGCAAACTCGTACACTCCGTCACTCTCGTTAGCAGGAACAGTAATCTTCGCCTGCAACGGGTCCTTGTAACCCTCTCCGCTCAAACTGTCGCTCGACGTCCAGTCTTCAGGAACACTCGAAACAATAATCTTGTCCCACCTTCCGCCAATGCCGTGAATGCCTCCCTTGTCAACTTTAGGGCTTGCAACCAAATCAACAGTCTGCCCAGGCCCAACAGTGCCAAGCGAAACATTCTCCTTGCTCACGACAAGCTTGTTCACAGGGCTCAACACGAGCACTTGGCCAGGAGAAACTTCAACAGCAAAAGCCAAAGCTGAAAAAACGCACAACAAAAACAAACACGAAACAAATTCACGCTTGAACAACAAGCCAAAACACGCTTGCAAACTCGAAAACATTTTACTTTCCATTACTATCGCCTCTCTCTTCCACTAACACTTTTTCTCTGCATTTCATTAGACTCAAATCAAAATAAAAAGATTGTGCTTGCATTAAAAAACATGCTTTACCTAATAATCCCATGCGTTGCTTCATTGCAGTAGAATTAAGCGAGCAAGCGAAAGACAATATCGAGGAAGCGAAAGCAAAACTCCCGAAAACACTCAAGCTAGTAGAACGCGAAAACCTGCACATTACAATAAAATTCCTAGGGGAAATCAGCGAGGAAAAAGCAAAGCAAGTGGAAAAACAACTCGAAAAACTCGCGCGGAAAAAATTCGCGCTCCGCTTGAAAGGCGCGGGAGTCTTTCCCTCGCGCAAGCTCGTGCGCGTAGCATGGATAGGCGCGGAAAGCATTGAACTAAAACAACTCGCAGACGCAGTAAACAATCAACTCACGCAACTCGGATTTGAGAAAGACAAGTTCACAAGCCACGCGACAATAGCAAGAGCGAGAGAAAAATTAGACGCGACTGCAACAGCACAACTCAACTCGTTCCTCGACGAATACAAAAACACGGAGTTCGGCGAAAGCACCGTCGAATCAATAGTACTGAAGAAAAGCACGCTCACGCCAAAAGGCCCAATATACGAAGACGTGAACAGGGTAAGCTTTACCAACTAGCCCGGGAAAAACCCGAATTTTGCGATCTTGTAGACGCGCAGAGTGTCGTAAGTGAATATCACGTCCCCAAACTTGCTTCTGAAGTCCATCGTGAACTGCCTGAACGCGCGCTCGTCAATCTCAACGTCAACCGCTAAGTCGTACACTCCAAACATGCTGATAGTCCTCAACACGTTCGGGTGCTGTGCAAAGAAAGAATGCAATGCTGCCTCGCGCTGTTTGTCCATGCGGTGCAAGCCCATCAAAATCCTGTAAAAATAAAACGGGTAATTTTTTCCCGGAATAAACGTATAGCCGACAATCAAATTATTCTTCTCCAGCTTCTTCATCCTATACCTCACGATATCCACTGTGGACTTCATTCTGCCAACAAGCTTCAGCGTCGACGCGCGCGCGTCATCCTTCAACGCCCTAATCAAAGACACGTCCTCCTCATCCAAAGAATAAGACCCCAACTTGCCACCAGTAACATGCGGGTTTCCATCCTCCTCCCGCTCAACACCCCCAAGCAAATACTCTCGCCCGTAATACCTCGCGCCAATATGAGTCAAAATAGTCTTAGCAGAAATATACTCTCCGTAATTAGTAGAAATATCTTTCAACACTTCATACAAACCCAAAGGATCATGCACTATAATGCCAAGCGAAATATCCCACACCCCGTCAGTCTGCATCACCGTAACAATATTCGGGTGGCTCAACAAAAAACTCTTAATCTTGTCAGTCATCCTCTGCGAAAGATTGCGAGTCGAATAATAAACAGTATAATACGTATAACCCGCCTTCTTATAATCAACAAGAGGAACAAACGAGCTCACAACACCCCTGCTCAAAAGAGAACGCAGCCTATAACTCACCACTTGCGGAGACAACTTCAGCCTGCTCGCAATCGACGTGACCGGCACGCGCGCATCAGCATCCAGCTCGCACAAAATCTTTTTATCAACAGAATCAAGCTCAACCACTCCCTCGTGCATAACAACCCCCAATTTACTTTTACAGTAAATCCTTTATTAATTTTACTAATAACCCAAAAAATAGCTTCAGCATATTTAAAAGGAAAGACGTGCTCACTAAAAGCCTTGGAGGTGGGTTCGCAGGAAAAGCCTTCGACAAAAAAGGCTTTGAATGCATGCGAATTTTAATTTCCCCACGCTATCTTTCCACCTCCAATCCCCTAACCTTTTTTCTTTTCTTTTGACGCTTCGAAAGAAAAGAAAAAACGTTAACGAAAAAAGAAAAGAAAAAAAGAAAGAAAACGTCATACGACTCGAAAAGAAAGAAGAAGCAGAAACAAGCATTTTTACTCTCCCTATGAGAACTGCCGTTGTTCTGCTTCAAAAGACATGCAATGCCTTACTCATTTATGTTTAAATAGTTTTTTTACTGGCATTTTTCCATTTTTTTAAAAAAAGCGCGTTTGCCATATTTAAATACTACCCTACTTAACTTCAGTACGGGGTTGGTTCGGATGGCTTTGCTTGACAGGCTCAGCAGATTGTTGGAGTTGCTTTCCACCGTCAAGTCATTTAAGTTCAGCTTTGAGGACGAAGTGCTGTTAAAGCGCCAGTTTACCACTCGCCTTGTGCGCGGAAGTGAAATTCCCACGCTCATTGCGAGCGAGGACGACGAGTTCAACCAGGAATCACACTTGAAGTATGCAATGCGCGAAGCAAGCGTTCCAAAAATAAGGTGCAACTACTGCGGTGAAGAAAAGCCCGCCCACTGCATTGTGTACAACCATGATTACGCTGTCTGCCTTGACTGCGACAGGCCAAGCTCGACTGGAAACTATCCTTGGGGCTCAATACTGCAGTAAATTTTTGGGGGTGAAAAGAAATGGGAGAAGTCCACAAATGCAAAAAATGCAAGACATCCGTGAACGTCGGGCGAAGGCAATCGTTCGACGAAACGAGGTTCATGCAAGACTTTCCCTCAGTGTTATGCAAAAGGCATACTGAATACGACAGCCTGCCAAAGCACTGCCCTGACTGCGGATTCAAAACAAGATGGCAATTCGTATTCACGTTTTAAACTGCTTTCACACACTGCAAGCACGAAAAACAATCTGCAATTCCAACGAACAAATTTTGCGTTTGAACGAGCATTCATGATCGTGTTTCAGCCTATTTTTCTTTGCTTACGTCTACAACATACAGCACATGCCACTTCGGCGCGACTGCCTAGTCTATTCCCAAGTGCTCCATGTGAACTACCTTCCCACCACGCTTTTCCAATTCTCCAACCCAGCCTGCTGGCCTCAAAAAATTCATTGGAACATTTATGTCCGGGTGGTTCAACACCCTGTTATACGCCCAGTCGAGAAAACCAGTCAGCCACCTGTGCGGCTCGTTGAAGTAAACAGTCTCCAGCAAAATTATTCTGATAGACGTAACTCTAAACAACTCGTCCAAGTAATCCAACGGCGTGTTGCTGTGATGCAACACCATTATCGCGTAAGAACAATCAAACTCTTCATCCTGAAAGGAAGCGTTGTTCCTTTATACGTCACCAACGGCAAGCTTGTCCCGTTATAATCAAACACGTCGCACAACGTCACTTTTTTTCCAAGTTGTTCAGCTACAAGCTTGCCTATCCTTCCGCTTCCAGACCCGAAATCAAGAACAGTGCTGCCAACAAAGTGGCTGCGTATTTCCTCGAATATTGTCCGATAACGCGCTTCAAGGCCTTTTTCAACCAAATGCTTTACCCTGCTTGCCGCAAGCCGTGCGTGAAGAAAACGAGCAGTTGATTTCAATGCAGGCCTGTCAACAAAAGCACGCCCTCCTGCATCAAGCCTTTTCGAACGCGCTCTAAGGCGTGACGCGTGGCTGTCCTCCAAACCCCGGGTTACTGAAGAACGAGCCCTATCCAACGCAGTGTCATTTAGCCTGTCAAGAAAACCGCGCGCAGCACGGCGTGAATTCACTTGAAGCGGTTTAACAAAAGGCGCGTTCATGTCGTCCCCCCCAAATATTTTCTTTCAAATAATACGATAGTTTGGTTTAAATACGTGCATGCAAGAAAAATTCAGAATAGAATACGACCCTGCGTTACGCTCTTCTAATCGCTTTCAAATGCAATATGATTTTCTGCTTTGCTCCAGCCTGCTGCGGAGTTCCCCCCTGAGCCAATGCATATTTCCCTCTTCCTTGTGGACTGAACGCATTTCTAACTTCTGCAAGATTAAACTCTCCACTACGTCCACTTTCTTTTTTTAAGCGTGCAACATATGCTCTCGCTGTCACGCCCGCCAATATTTTTTCTATTCTTTCTGCCTCGCAGGAAGGAGGTCCTCTTGAAGTTAAAGGCGTGAAATACATTCCATCAAGCTGTTCTTCAATTTTCTTTCTCTGTTTCCTAGAGCAAGGCGCTAACCCAAGAATGAATCCATTTCTACGCATTGTTTTTCCAATGCACCTGAGCTTTACTCCTTCGTGCGTAAGTATCCTCAACACGCTTACTTCACTGCCGTCATCAAGCATTAAGGAAGTCAAGCGTACGTTCAAATGATCTAAACGCTCGAGGAGAGGCGCTATCACTATCACGTCAGTCAAAAAACAGGCAACTCGTCAACTTCACGCATAATCCACCCCTCACGCACTCATTATTTTTGCCTTTCCACCTTTAATAACCCCGTCGTTTTTCCCCTTGTTTTTAAACGCTCGTTTTTTTGCTTTCGTTTAAATACCACTTTCACTATAACTATTGCTAATTCCAAAAAATGGAGGTGGAATAGCACATGGGGAAAATAAATGCAAGCCGCTTGACTAAGCAAATTACGAAGACAATAAACGCGTACGTAAAAACCGTGAAAAACATTGCGAAGAGAGCAAGAAAAAAAATAAACCTCTTCTAAAAAAAATAGTTCTCCGTTTTTTTTCTTTTTATTTTTTCGGAATTAATGCAGGTTTAAATACTAAATTCTACTTAACTTTCAAACGGGGATTTACAATGAGCAGTGGGAAAAGAATAGTTGATGCGAGAGCTCGTTTTGGCGCTCAAAGGCAAGCAAGAAAAAACGGCTTGGGCTCGCTAGTGCACATGCCGCCACTCACAGACTACAAAAGCTTGTGGGCGCAAGCACGCGAACTGCTCGCGTGGGGCGTAGTGCGGAGAATGAAAGTGCCTAAAGAAGGACTCCCGGCAGAAGAAAAAATTTCGCTTACAAACGCGCTTCTCGCATTAATCGACAACGGAGACCTTCACGCCCGCAAGTCGCGAATAACTCGCGCTACAGACGAAGAACTGCTGAGATACGTTGACAGAGTTGTTGGAATGTGGACTGCAGAATCCTCACTCAAAAACAAAAGGAGATGCACTTCAGCAGTTGAAATACCTTTCACGATACGCGAAAACTATGCGTTGTTCACCATTGCCGGCTATATGCTCATGTTCAATGCAGAAAGAAAAGAAGTCCACTGCTTATTAAGAGGAAAGCAAGTGAAAATCCAGCGCCCGAAAAGAGCATTAAAAAAATTCGTCCACACACTACTCGAACTAGGAAGGCAAGGAGACACGCAAGCAATCGCGTTCCTCAAAAAAGCATATCCTCACATTGAACCAACAGAACCAGGACCAGAAAGCGCGTAAAAACAAAGCCTTAAACAGACAACTAATAAACAAATAGAAAAACCAACACAATATTAGAACACTTTTGCAAATAGTGCGATTTAACAATCATTTAGATTAGCCAATAGAATATTAGAATATCGTGAATTATTCCGGCATCTTCTTCTCCCATCAAATTATTAGTAATTCCAATTCACTATTAGACTTTTCTTTGTTGTTTTTGGTTGAAAAGGGGTAAGCTAAAGCAGTAAACTACCCTGCTCTAAAACAGCAGTTTCCGGCGTTGAATAGTGGAATAATTCGAATTATTGGAAGAACTCGATTAGTGGAAGAAAGGGGGTGAACGAGCGGATTTGTTTAACTTGTTAAACAAAGGTTTATATGCTTGTTGTTATACAAGTTTAACAGGTGAGTAAATGACTGGTGTGCTGGCAATTCGAAATGTTGACGAAAAGACAAGACAATTTATCCGTGAATATGCTGCTGAACACAACCTGAACATTGGTGAGGCTGTTCGCGAGATTGTTTTCCTTGTCCGGCAGCATTTGAAAGAGTGCGGGGATCACAAAAAGAAGAAATACCAAAGCATTTTTGAGGTGTATGATAAAATAAAGTTTTCTGATAGCGACCCGAACTTAAGCAGAAACATAGACAAAATATTGTACGGAAAACGTGATTAGATGCGTGTAATGGATAGCTCTTTATTGATAGCGTTTTTCCACGAACATGATGCCCTACACGCGCGAGCTGTTGAGGACATGAAAAAATTCGAAAGCCAAAAAGAAACGTTCATTATTAACGAACACGTTCTAGGCGAAACAATAACAGTCTTGCTATACCGCAGTGGTTTAGACAAAGCAAATAAGTTCATTCATTATGCCTTGGAAAACTACCAACTGCAAACCAGCGACACTAAAGACTTTGGCCACATTCTGAAAACCTTTCAAAACCAAAAACACCAAATCAGTTACATTGACGCCACAATCGTCTACCTGGCAAAACTCTTCAAATGTCCAGTCGCAACCTACGATGAAAACATACTAAAAGAACTTGAAATCAAATAGAATTAGAAAAACCAAGAGAGTGTTGGAACGGTGAAGAAATGAAGAAATACGGCGACTTTGCTCCTTATTACGACTTTCTTTCAAAGGGCGTGCCTGGGGACTTGAAGTTTTACGCGCATTTAGCTAAGAAAGCTAAGGGGCACGTGCTTGAAATTGGTTGCGGGACTGGCAGAATTCTACTTCCTCTACTCCAACAAGAAATAAACGTTTCCGGGTTGGACAATTCTGTTGAAATGCTTGAAGTGTTGAAAGCAAAAGCAAAAAGGCAAGGGCTGACTCCTCAACTTTACTTGGCGAATATGCAGGACTTTAAAATAAACGAAAAATTTGATTTAATTTTTGTTCCTTACCGCGTTTTTCTTCACAACTTGACTGTTGAAGACCAGCTGAAAACCCTCGCGTGCATTAAACGCCACTTGAAGAAGAATGGGGTGCTTGCGTTAAACTTTTTCTACCCAAACCCAGCGTACATGGTTGCGCGAAACGGGAAACTAGTGAAAAACACCAAGCCAGCTTACACTGACGAAAAAGGCCGGAAAATCTACTTGCATGAAAAAATAGAGTACGATTTTCCAAACCAACAACTTTATGCAACCTGGAAGTTGATGCGAAAAACAGGAAGCAAGCTCGCACTCGAAAAAACGCTTGAAATCCACTTGGCATACATTTACCCGAAACAATTCGAACTATTACTGCGCTTGGCAGGATTCAAAAAATGGAAAGTATACGGAGGCTTCAAAGGCGAAAAACTGGAAAGAAAAGAACAAGAAACAGTGTGGATAATCAACGCGTAAAACATATCTCTTCAGTAAACCTCTTTCTTTCTTACCTCGCTTCAGTAAACCTTCCTACTCTTATTTTCAGCAAATTCCATTCTTTCGACTACTTTCATGCGTTTAGGGTTGCTTCCACCATCAAAGTTTACCACTTCATATTGTAGCAGTAAAACATGGGGCAGAAATTCGGTTTCTGAAAACACGAGAGGTTTACTGCAATGGTTATTGCAGTGTAGAAGTAGTTTACTGTCGTGATGTTTTGGCTGTTTTTGAAATAATTAAAAAATAGTCTCTGGAACCAGTTTTAAATTGCCTGATTTTTTCCCTTCGTTCTGTTTCTTTCTTGTTTTCTTTATACGTGCATAGTAGAACGAGTTGGACCAGTTCTGACTTGCTGGGCTAAAAGATTGGTTTGTGCAGTTCTCATCAAAAAACACTTCTTCTCATGTTGTTTTTGCTTTTGCTTAATGCTTCGCGGTTTTAAGCAGTTTTGCTGCTTGCTCGAACGGCCAAGCAACAACTTCAACTATTCTCCTGAATATTCGTTTTTCTGTTTTCGCTTCAGGGCTTTTCGCCACGAACTCGCTTTCAGCACACAACAACACTGCCCTGTCCTTAACAACTCTGTCAGACAGCCATTTGTCACCAACGTTTTTCCCTTCACTGCCTGCTTTCAAACGCAGTTTCGCATCTTTCTCGCAAGCATCCTTAAAATGCGAAAACGCGCGCTGTTGAGCGTCCACTGCAAACCTGTGAACAGGCGGATAGCCTGCCAAGTAACTGCCAACACTCAACGCGCCAGCCAACACTACTGCAGTTTTAACTGCTGTTCTTACAACCCGCACGATAATCCCCTCCACACTAATTCCATACAACAAAACAACAAACAATTAGAAAAACCAACAAACTATAGCAATGCATACATTACAGCGCGTTTCAAATAGTTTATTGGCAATTCCAACATTCTATCCGAACTTCCTCTGCAACTGAACAAAATAACAAATTATTGGTTTTTCTAGTAATCTATTGGTTAGTAGTTCCTTTTTGTATTTCTTCTAGTAATGGCTGGACTAGCTCCCATCTTTGCCTAAAAAGCATTATCCTGAGTTGTTCTGTTGATTGCGCTCCATCTGCGCTTGCTTCCATCTTTGTTTCAGCTATTGCTTCCATTAAGTCTCTGCCTACGGTGAGCATTAATTTAGCAATGCTCAAATCTACAGTTGCTATCAACTCAGCGTATTCTTTAGTGCCTGTCACGATGCAGATTTTGTTTTCGGCAAGCACAACGCTACTTTTGTTTTCAAGCCCTCCAACGTACTTAACAACTGCAACGTCAGCATTACAGCCTAAAGCAACGCATGCTTCTTTCAGTTTGCGGGCAAGGTTCGCTTCTTCACTAGTTAGTGTTCTTTTTAGTGCAAACTTGGTTGTTTTGTCTATGTCGCGCATGGTTTTTCTGGATTCAGCTGATTTCTCTCCTGCTGTTTTTACTCCGAGGTTTTTAAGCAATTGTTCTATAAGTTCAGTTTTTTCTGTTAAGACAATCATTCTGCCTTGGTGTACTAATTCTGGAATGCGGTCTGCTGCGACTTTTTTAGCGTCAAGAATCACGACTTTCTGGCTTGTTGATTGCAGTTGCCCTAGTGTTGTTACTACTCGTTTTGCAGTTCCGTCTGGTTGGGGTGCGAATGCAGAAACCTCCAAATCCGGCAGTTTTAAGTAATCTTCTACCTCTGAAATTCCAATAAAGTGCAATACTGCACCATATCGTTCGTTGTCTAGTTTGTTCCATCCTAACTCGACGTATTTTCCGCTGTTCAGGAACATGGCGAACGCACAATTAGTTGCAATTTGTAATAAGAAACTCACATTACTGTACATTAATGCAGTGCCGTCACGCCATTCCGCGAAACTATGCCTGTCAGGCCTTAACGTGAACGTGCTGTCAACAATAAATTTTCCCACTCCGCATCCATAATTTTCTCTAGAAACAGGCACATGCAAGGCCAACAACTCCCTGCCGTTAGGCATATCTAAATCGTGTTGAATTGAAACAAGCTGGGTGCACGGAGTTCCCACTAAAAATTCATCAACTTCTCCTTCAGTTACTTCTGCATCGACAACGTGATAATTCATACCGTATATTTTAAACGTTTGGCTTGTTTTGACTGAAACTTCAACGTTTTCAGGTGCGACGATAATCATGTTTGTCGGCTTGAATTCCTGCATGGGAATTTCCGTGCCGTTCAAAGAAATCGAAAAGTTCAAACCTTCGAAGTACTTGTACGTTTCGCTCAAGAAAGCGCGAATCCACTTTTCATCGTAAGGGTTGCTCGCGTCCCTTTTCATTACGACGACAGTCTTGCCTTTTTGCACTTCTTTCGAAGGCTTGCCTTTGGACGCAATTTTAAAGTTCTCGCCTTCGCCGAATTCGATTTTAAACTCTCCGCACTCGCTCGTCCACCAAACTTCATCGCAATCAACAGACGCTGCGAGCCTTCCCCTGCCTTTCTCGCCAATAATAACACGCGGGTTTCCGTCAATATCCGCAACTACTTTAGCGTTCCTCTTGCGCGCGCTGAACAATACAGACAATTCCTCAATGTCTCTAATCGGCGTGCCGTTGCCAGTAATAATAACCTGATTGTTTGCAGTGTCAACAACAATGTCACACTTAGTGCCTCCTGCATCGAAAATATTGTTAATCAATTCCCTAAAACCAGAACCAACAGTATACTGATCCCTCTCGTTCGCAAGCAAGCCCGCAGTGTCAACGCTAAACGCTGTTTCAACCCAACCCTTGCCTATCCGTGGGACGAGAGCACTGACGTTCGTCTTTGCGAGAAGATGCAACCTGTGAAAAAACGTGCTAACAGCAGAAGGAGCTTCTCTCGCTTGCCTTCCACGCTCTTCCGCCTGCCTCCCCCTTGGCTTCGGCGCTCCAGCTTTCCCCCCACGAGTAGTAGTTTTCGATGCCATGAACAATATAATATGCCTAAACTCGTATTTAAACGTGAGCGTTTGGCGTATGTGTTTAGCTGCGTCGGAGCTCCGACGTGTGGTTTTTGACCGAAAAGTGGAAATTCTTTTTCGTCGAAAGCTGTTTGGCGATTAGAGATGAATGAAGTTGAAGAATTGAGGTTGAGGGTAGCCCAGCTTGAAGCA
>JACRGF010000016.1 GCA_016212395.1 Microcaldota archaeon | reverse complement strand
TTGAGAAGCGAAGCAGCAAAAGTAGCAGCAAAATTGTTTGAGGGAATAATGAAAGCACTCGGCAGAGCATCAAAAGAAGAAGCGAAAGCAGCTGCACAACTTGCCAGAAGACAAGCAGCTGGAACAGGAAGAATATGGCGAGCAACACCAAAAACTACAGTAACACAGCGAGTATGGAGAACCGAAAGCCAGGCTACAAGAGAAGCAACTGCAAAATTGCGAGAAGTGTGGGGAAAACAAGGCCGTAGCATAGAACAGCAACCAGCCGCAATGACACGAAGAGCTGGAGAAGCAGAACCAAGAGTCTGGCGAAGGGAAGCAGGAGAAAAAACAGTAGTGGACGCACGACCAGCCCCCGAAAGACGAAAAACAATCGAAATCCCGGCACCGAAAACAGAAAGCACGCCAACACCACGAATAGTTGAAATATCTCCAGTACCAGCAAGAACTCGAGAACAAACAGGAACAGGACGAAGAATCTGGAGAGAAACACCTAAAAGAAAAGTTTGGCGAGCAACGCAAGCAGAACCAAAAAAACCTGCACTGCAAACTAATTAGCAGTCTCTTTGAAATTCAACCGCTCGGGCGCGGGAGCCGAGTCGGCTTGAAAACATGGTGCGCGCACGGAATTCTCGGGGAAACAAGCATTTTCAACGGCGGAACGAACGGCCTCAAGCCAGCACGAGTGCCAAAATATACTTCGCTTCGAACTCCGTTCGGGTGCGCAAGCCACACTCCTAAAGCACGAGGCAAATTGCAAATCTTGCTTCGCTTTGAAATTCTTTCAAGCATTGCAAGCTTTTCAGCATCGCCACCAACTTGAGTCAAGAAAACAGCTGCTTCAACGTCAGCAAGCGATAAAACGTGCGTAGTAAGGCAACGGACGTCAATTTTCCGCTCGAAAATAAGCCGAGTGGACTCGCCGTGAAACTCGAAGTCAGAAGAATAACTCGGGAGATACTTCAAAGACTTTCTATTCAACGCGCTCAACACGCTCGCAGCACGCGTTCTGCTCGAAGCCATGACGTCCCCTAATTCAACAATCAACCCGCCGCCGGCAGTCCAGCGAATTGCGGACTCAAGCGCTGAAATAGAATCGGAAGCAACAACGGTTTTTGCAACAGGCTCGCGCTGAAGAAGAGCTTCAAACTCCGCCAACTGCTTTCCATCGCGGACGTTGAAAGTCCTCGCGCCGAAACTCTCAGACAATTCAAGCCTCGAACTCGACGCGTCCAAAGCAAGCACTCGCGCGCCCTTCAACACTAACAACTGCGTCACGAGCAAGCCAATAGAACCCTGCCCGACGACGACAACCTGCTCGCCTTCCCTGACATCAGCAAGCCGTACTGCCTTATGGCAACAATTCAAAGGCTCGGCGTAAACCGCTTCCTCGAAAGCAACGTTTTCAGGAATTTTCACCAAACCACGCTCGACCACTTGGCGCGGAAGCTTCACGAACTCCGCAAAACCTCCACCCTGCGGCTTTCCAACACCAGCAGTAGTATCAACACTCTTGTACTCCCCGCACTGGTCGAACTGCTTCGCTTCACAATAATAACACTGAGTGCAAGGAACATGGTGAAAAACAACAACCCGATCGCCCACCTTGACGCTGCCAACATTCGAGCCAACCTCGGCGATAGTGCCGGCAATCTCGTGCCCCACAACAACAGGTCCGCCAGTTGGAATCGCGCCAGTCAAACGCTTGAAGTCAGTCCCGCAAAAGCCAGTCAACTCCACCCGCACGAGCGCCTCGCCAGCCTCGACAACAGGAACAGGCACGAAGTCGCACCAAATCCCCTTCGAATAATAAATAGTAGGCTTGCCTTCCGGATAAAAATCAGCTGGAAAAAAAATGCTTGCAAGCATCACCGAACCATGGCCATTCAAGAAAAAACACCGAGAAACAGTTATGCGAAAACAAGTATAAAAACCAAGCGGAAAAAGAAAAAAACGACAACCCAAATTATTTCAACAGTTTTTGAACCGCTTGCAAAAATTGCTCTGACGAGCTTACAGCCAAACGCGCTTCCTCCTCGTGAACTTCCCTCACATTCAAATTCTCGTCGCCGTAAATAAGGCTGTGCCTGGCAGTCCTCAAAGTATTGAACGCATTCAAATAACCGAGTTTCAGCTTATCACCGTACTTTTCTTCCAAATACAAGTATAACACGTAATGATTTCGTTCTTTAAAACCATCACGAAACAACAACGACCGTGCAGAGTGAAACATTGCAGTATAAGCGCTTATAACAGCATCATCGTAAAATCCCGCGTCTAATTCCTTCCGCGCCTTCTCCAGCTTTCTCAAAGCGATTTTAATGGAATTCCCTGCCTTTTCCGGATCAGGAACAGTCTTAATCAAAAACCCGCGGCGTATCTGTTCAGCTATCATAAAACCACCGGCTTGGGGCCGTAAAGTGATATTGAGTCAAGCACAACCCGCTCGTAAAACACCTCGTCAACGCTCGCCTTCTTGCGCCATTCAGAGGGAGTGTAAACACTGATGTTCAACTCCCGAACAGTGCCGCACGCAAGCGAAGACAACGCCTTCTTTCCGCGCGAATCAGTATCCGCGATTACGAGAAGGTCTACATCACTGCCTTCATTGTCCCTGCCGACAGCAACACTCCCGTAAAGAATAACGCTCAAAACATTTTTTTTCGCGCTCAAAATCTTTTCAGCTATACCCGCACTTTTCAACTCTTCCAAAGAAAAAAGGATTTTCCACTGCCTCGCCAAAACATTATCCAAATCAGCACAGTACTGATGAATGCGGCCGACCGCCTCGTCCTTTACCAAGCCATTCACATGCATATACTCCAACGAGTATTTAGCCGCACTCGCGGCAACGCCAGCCTCTCCAGCCAACCCCACTATGGAAAAACGCTTCAAAGGCTGAGTAAGAACAACCCGCAACGCCTTCAACACTACATAATCGTAAACATCCACAACTATATATAGAATTAGAATACTTTAAAAAGATTGACATTATAGAGAATTCTTTAAAAAGAATTTAGATTCTTTTAAAAGAAATAGAATAGGC
>JACRGF010000001.1 GCA_016212395.1 Microcaldota archaeon | reverse complement strand
ATCATGGGAACTCTCAGAAACCAGAAAGGAGCAGGAATCTACGAAGTGCTTGCATCAATGGTTGCGACTTGGAACTTGCAGGGAATCAACCCGCAGGTTGCGTTAATTGCTGCAATGCGAGGGAGCAGCTAAACACTTACCTTGAAATTTGCGTGGGGGAACTCGCGTGCTGGCAGTATCGTTTTTCGTTTTTTGAGCGTTTCGCGTTTGCTTGTTTTGCACGATCTGCACTATGTCCTTTGGAAACGTTTAATTGTCTTGTTTGAGTTGTTTATTCCTGCATTTTTTTTCAAGGGTGGTTTTTCATGGCAGTTGGAAGCGGTTCTGGAAAACTGATTTTGTTCGGAGAGCATTTCGTCGTGTTCGGGTTGCCTGCGATAGTTTCTGCTATTGGCAGCAAGACTGTTGCGAGCATTGAATTCAAGGATTCGCCTGGCTGGCAAGTGGAGGACAATAGGCCTGAAACTCTCGGCTACAAGAAGGAAAAGTTCAGCCAGCAGAAAGCGTCCATTGATTTAATCCTCAAAGCAGCTGGCGTGGACGTTTCAAAAAAAGGCATTAAAATTGTTTTAGGCGGGGACTTGCAGGCTGCGAGCGGAGTGGGCGCGAGTGCTGCAAGCTGTGCTGCGATTGCGCGCGCGTTGAACGACTTGTATTCGTTGAAGCTTGACAACCGCAAGATTAACGAGTTGGCGTTCGAGGGAGAGAAAGGCTACCACGGCACTCCCAGCGGAATAGACAATACTGCTGCAGTGTTCGGTGGATTGCTTGTGTTCAAGAAAGACTTGCAACTAGGCAAAAACTCTATCGAGCTAATCAAGGCGAGAAAACCAGTTGAAGTAGTAGTCGGCAACACTGGCTTGACGTCGGACACTAAATTTGTTGTGGGTGAAGTGAAGAAGCTGAAGGAAGAAAACCCTGTGAAGTTCAACGAGGCAGTGAAAAAGTACCAGCGGCTTTTGATAAGCGCGCGCGTTTCAATCGAGCAAGGCGACTGGAAGAAAGCAGGCGGGCTTTTGGACGAGAACCACGCGCTCTTGCAGCAACTGGCTGTCTCGTGCAAAGAACTGGATTTGCTTGTTGACACTGCAAGGCAAGCAGGCGCGTTCGGAGCGAAAATGACTGGCACCGGCAGGGGAGGCTTGATGTTCGCGCTCACTCCAGGCAAGCAACTGCAAGACAAAGTGCTGGACGCAGTGAAACTCCAGGGTTTTGAAGCGTTCGCGACTACTATCGGATAATTAATTGTTGAGCGTCGCGTGCAGTGCGTTGGCTGTACTTTTTTGTTCAAAGCGTTTGCTGCGTGATTGAATATTCTTTCCTTTTTTTTTTCTGTTTAAACGTATGCGGAGAGCGCGAGTGTTGCGTGCGTTATTGCAATTAATAGCGTGATTTTTGCCACTCGCATGTGCCATTTTATCAACGCAGGGTTTTTTTTGCGCAGGAATCCCAGCAGTGCTGTTGCAATCAAGCCCGAGAGTGCGAGCACTCCAGTGTTGAATACCATCGTTTTTCCGAATATCGTATAGTACGCTATTTGTTCAAACATCAATTTCACCTCACTCTACTACTATTGTTCCTCTCATTGAAGGGTGAAGCCCGCATATGTAATCGTACGTTCCTTTTTCCTTGAATTCGTAAGTGAACGAGAGCCCTTGGCTCATGCGCGTTGACTCGTACGAACCCATTTTTATCGTGTGGTCAACAGAGTCTTTGTTCGACCATTTTACTTTGCCTCCTGCTTTAATCGTTGCTGTTGAAGGCGTGAACGCGGAATCTTTTATTTCAACAGTAACTGTTTTAGAAGCGCCACTACTGCTTGCAGATGCAACAGTGCTTTCATTTTGCTGTCCTTGCCCTGCTGCCTGCCTGCCTTGCTGTCCAGTGCAGCCTGCAATCAAAACAAGCACTGCAACCAAGCACAAAAACAAATTCGCTTTGTTCACTTCAATCACCATCCAATGGCATTCGAGTGCTTTCATTAAAAGCTTACTATTGCCTTGTCCGCGTCTATTTTCACTTTCATTCCGTCCTTCAAATTCTCAAGCAATCCTTCCACTTTGTCCACGAGCGGAATTTCTGAAATTATTGCTCCAACTGCAAGAATAGCGTCGCACTCTTTGACGACAATTGCTACTGGAGCTTTTCCGTTCTTCTTCAACTGGTACATCGTGTACGAGCCGACAGTGCTTCCCTTCCCATTAGGAAACACAAGCACTTTCCCGGCAATGCTTTTGCCTTCAAGCAAGTGCCCTTTCTCTACAACAACTCCTGTTTCAGGGTCTATTCCACCGTAAAAACTAATCGCGTCTTTCGAAACTAACGCTTCGCCTTCTCCAATTCCCTTGCAAATTTTTCTTCCCTTCAACTCCATTCGAACCACCATGCAACAAACACACAAATCAAGCGCGCAAAAACAAAAAATATTTTCACATTTTTTTTTATTCAATAATCCACTTTCCTTCTATTGCTGCCTGCACGCATTCTTTCATTGCCCCGAATTTAGTCTTGAACTCGTTTTTTCCTCTCGCGTAATAGCATGCTTTCGCCGAGTCTGTTGCAAGCACTTTGAACCTTCCTTTCAACGGTGCGACTACCATGCACGTGTCGCACGCGAACTTGCCTCCGGCTTCTTCTATTGTTTTCGTGTAACCCATCGTGTCCGCAGTGTTTTTCGTAGCGCGCGCGGTAGTCACCCAGAATTCTGCTTTCACTTTCTTTCCGCTCACCATTCGCGCGATTTCCTCTATTTCCTTTATGCTCGCGTGCGGGCACCCTACTGCAACAAAGTCTACAAGCCCATCCGGCACGTCGTCATTCAACGCCATTCTCGCTTCAATCATTCCAACATCTGTAATAACAATTTTTTCTCCACTCGGCTTCCTTGTTTTATTTGGAGTAATTCCTTTAATGTGAAACAACGCTGTTCCACCATAAGTGGCAATGCTTGCTGAAAAACTCTTCAACTCTTCAATGCTTGCTTTCTTCACTCCAGTAATAAACGGAATCTTATTCCCTATCTTTTTTCCAATCGCGTACCCAAGCTCGCCCCAGTCTCGCGTTCCATCAAGTTTCGTTTTCACTTCTACTACAACCTGCGCTTGCCTGTTCTCGTTCAAGTGCAACCCGTACTCTGCAGTTTTTCCAGTTAAAGCTGCAGCCAACGCAGAAGGCCCGCCTTCCCTGTTCGTCTTCGCGCCCAAAACTGAATTAGCGAAGCACACTGCCGAGCTCTCGCTCCACGCTATGCTTTCTCCGAAGCGCGGCAAATTGCCAATCAAGTAAGGAGTGCACGTGCACGTTACAGTAATGTCCATTCTCCTGAACGCGTCAAGCACTCTCTTTTGCTTTTCCGCAAAATCCTCTTTTATTCCAAGTGTCTTCCAGTTTTCAACATCCATTCCCGCAGGGTTCAACGTGGTGAGCACGCGCACTTTCCCGCCCGCGTCTGCTATTGCCTTCAAGTAATCCAAGCCTGCTTCGCCCAAGTTTGCGTAGCTCACTCCGGCAACCTGCACGCTCGAGACAGGAATGAGTTTTTTTGCTCCGTAGATTTCGCCCAACGCAACAATAATTTCCATTGCTTCCCGCGTTGCTTTGCCACATTTTCCTTCAAGCATTTTCTTTTCTTCGCTTGTTAATTTCATGAAAACCACCTTCAACATTCAAGCAATAACGCACGCAAAAACAAAACCGCCAATAACGTGCACAAAAATAAAAAACAAAACCAATGAACTCGCTCGTTTTCTGCTCGTATTTTTTCCGTTTATTTTTTTTTATATTGCCTTGTGTTTGTCGTTTTTCTCGTCTATTTTCTTTTGCGTGTTGCTCGTTTTGTTTTTACAAATATTTTTTCACGTCTATTTTCGGGAATTGTTCTTTTTCAAAGTTTTTTCCTTTTGCAACGAGCGGCTTGGTGCAGTCGAACCCGCATTTTGTCGTCGCGTGCGTTTCCGGCTCTGCGCTTGGGTCTAAGCTCGAGCCTTTTTCCCTTGGCTTCACCACCAGCTTTTCGTCTGCTTGGAACCGCGTTGCCATCGCCCATTCTACGTCGAGCGGGTTGTAAATGCCAATGTCTTCGTCCACTATGAAAATGTGCTTGCAGCTCTTGTGGCCTTCAAACGCTGCGTAAATTGCTTTCTTTCCATCGTCTTCTTTTTGTTTTTTTATTTTCACTATCGCGTGAAGCCAGCTGCACCCTCCAGGGTTTACGTTCACGTCCAGGCATTTTACTCCTGCTTCGTTCACTTTCTTGAATATAGTGGGCTCGCGGGGCATGCCCATGAGCACTTTATGCTCAAGAGCGCCTGGGAGCAGTGCCTGCCATACTGCGTCTTTCCTGTGAGTGATTTTCTTTACCGTAAATACAGGCTCTTGCCTTACAACGTCGAGAGTTTCAGTCAAGTCTACGAACGGGCCTTCAGCGTGTTTTTCTTCCAAAGCGACAGTGCCTTCCAATACAAACTCGCATTCTGCAGGCACATTAACGTCAACGCTCTTTGCTTTCACTACGCTCATTTGCTTGAGCGCGTTCGCCAAGCCTAACTCATCCTGCCCGAGTTCTATTGACGTTGCTGCTGCTACGAGCACGTTTGCTCCGTTTCCAACGCACACTGCAACGTCCATTTGCCCATTTTTCTTCAAAAACTTGTCGAAATGCCGTTCCTTTACTACGCGCACTGAAAACTTGTTTTTCCCGATTTGCATGAGGCGGTGAAAGTCCATGTTCTGCCCGTAATCTGCATCGCGCGCAATCATCACTCCTGAACTAACGTAGTTTCCGCCGTCGTGTTCGCAGTGGAATAGAATGGGCAGTTTGTCCGAATCTACTGTTTCTTCAACTACTTCCTGGCATGCGCCCTTGCTTGCTTCTTCAGGAGGCTTCATGTTTTTGATTGCGCTTGAAATGCGCGGAATCAACTCGCCTGCAGTGCATTCCAAGTACTCTGCGACAGAGTCTTTCGTCGGGAAAACGTTTCCAGCGACTTTGAACGCGCTTCCCTCTATCTTTTCGAACAGCACTGGCTTTGGCTCGAGTGCTTTAAGCACGCCTGATGCTTCCAAGCGCTTTGAAACAGTTTTCGAAACTTTCTGCAACTTGTTTCCACCTTCGATTTTCTTCAAGTAATCCCTGAAACTCACGAACAACACCTCGCTTCGTATTTTTTTCATCTACAAGTCGGCAGAGATACCGCGCGCCTTGGCGCGTCCACTTCGGCTGAAAGTCGAAGGGATCCCCTCGAACGGATCGCCGTTCGAAGTGGACGGTAGTCTTCGGTCGAATTTCATTCTTCAATCGCTTTTTTTTTTTACCTTCCCTTTCATTCCTCAACTGCTTCTTTTTTTTCGTTTTCCTTTCCATCTCTCCTGCTTGCTTTTTCACTTTCCTTTCCATCTTTTGAATTGTTTGTTTTCTACGCGCAAAACATCTAATATTTTTCCAACAACGAATGCAACCATTTCTTCTATTTTTTTCGGCTTGTGGTAGAACGCCGGGCTTGCTGGAAGGATTACTGTGCCCATTCTCGAGAGTTTCAGCATGTTTTCCAAGTGGATTTGCGAGAGAGGTGTTTCCCTTACTACGAGCACGAGCATTCTTTTTTCCTTCAGCATAACGTCTGCAGCTCTAGTTACCAAATTGTCTGAAAACCCGTGCGCTATTGCTGCGAGCGTTTTCATAGAGCAAGGGCAGACGATTACTGCGTCGAACAACGCCGAGCCGGAAGCAGGTGCTGTTGCCAACTCTTTCTCATTGTAAATTCGAATGTTTTTCGCAAAAGTTATTTTTACTCCCTCATGTTTTGCAACTTCTTTTGCTCCCTCGCTTGCTACTGCGTGCGTTTCAACTCCTGCTTTAGCGAGCGCTTTCACCAGCTCGACTCCGTAGGCAGTTCCGCTTGCTCCAGTGATTGCCACGCATGCTTTCATGGGTTTCATTAGGCAAACCCAGCTTTTTAAAACGCGCGCAAGCAACCTTATTTTCTTCGTTGAAAAGCGATTGTTCGTCTATTCGCGATTGTCCGCCTGAGTTGTTTTCGCCCTCTTATTTAAATTCTCTTTTTCCAATATCTTTTCATGAGCGATTTAGTGTTCGTAAAGCTTGGCGGGAGTTTGATTACTGACAAGAGCAAGCCTTACACTGCGCGGTTGAAGACGATTGCGCGCATTGCGAACGAGTTGCAGGAAGCTTCGTGGGAAGGCGCGCGCTTGCTTGTCGGGCATGGTGGCGGTTCTTTTCCTCACACGAGCGCTGCAAAATACCGGACGAGCGATGGTATGATAAACGGCGAGAGCGTGCGAGGCATTGCTGTAGTTCAGGGTGATGCTTCAAAGCTCAACAGAATTGTTGTTGAAACTTTTCTGCAGGAAGGGCTGAATGCAGTAAGCGTCCAGCCTTCTGCTAATGCTGTTGCGAAGAACAGGAAAATAGTTTCATGGGACGTTTCAGCCATCGAGCAGGCGTTGAAGCATGAGGTAGTTCCAGTTGTTTACGGCGATGTTTTGTTTGATTTAGGGCAAGGTTGCTGCATTGCTTCTACAGAGGAATTGTTCAGTTTTCTCGCGCCGAAGCTCAAGCCGAAACGCATAGTTTTGGCAGCGCGTGTGAACGGCGTGCTTGACGGGGAAGGCCAGACTATTCCGAAAATAACTAGTGAAAATTACGGGGAAGTGAAAAAGCATTTGAAAGGCTCTGATGCTACTGACGTTACCGGCGGGATGAGGCAGAAAGTGGAGTTTATGCTTGAGCTCGCGAAGAAAACCAAGGCGAAAATAATTATCGTGAACGGCGATGTTCCTGACAATGTCGAGAACGCAGTGAAAGGGCTTGAAGCAATAGGCACGATAATCGAGTGAACGGAACTATAATGCGAGGGTAAAACGAAACAACAATGCGAGTGAAACAAACTAGAATGCGGGAGTGAAATAAAACAAGAAAGCAAGCGAGAATGAACTGACGCAAGCAATGGCTGGCTATTTTCAACGCATGCTTGCTTGCATTAATTGTTTTTTTGCGTGAGTGTTGGTGGGGTTTTATGGTTCATCAGATGAACAAGAAGACTAGGGAAGAAATATTGCGCGCCGGGAAGGTTGACATTAAGGTAAAGCGCAGTGGAACGCTTCAGTTCCAGGAGTTTGCTGTAAAACGCGTTCAATCCGCGTTCGGCACTTACGCTTTCCTGGAAATAGACAAGTTTGTTGATTTGAGCGAGCTTCTTGAAGTCGCTGAAGAACTGCAGCTGCCCATAAAAGCGAAGAACGGGTTCGTTTTTCCTAAAGGAAAAACAAGCAAGGACTTCGTGGGCTTATGATTAACAAAGAGGTGTATTATGAGAGCGAGCCACATTTTAGTCGAGAGTGAAGCGCAAGCAAAGCAGGTGCTGGCAGACATTAACTCCGGCAAGTTGACGTTCGAGAATGCCGCGCGCAGTTTCTCCTTGTGCCCGAGCGGAAAGCAAGGCGGAGACTTAGGCGAGTTCGACAAAGGCCAAATGGTAAAGCCGTTTGAAGACGCGTGCTTGAGCTTGAAACCAGGCGAAATAAGCGGGTTGGTGAAAACACCGTTCGGCTGGCACTTGATAAAACGCACCAAGTAAAACAAGTAAAGCAACGCACGCTTAATTCTTTCAGCTTTCAAGACTGAATAAGCAGGTGCATTTCTGTCTTCAAGTTTTCATTCACTATTTTTTCAGGAATGAGCGAACTGCCTGCCTTCCAAATTTTCACTCCTTCCACTCCGCTAATTTCATAAACAATAACAGTTTCTTCTCCAGAACTCGTGTTCATTTTTTCTCTCCCAACTTCCTTCAACTGCACGCTCGCGTTGTACCCCGGAGTGAAGTAATTCCAGCACTCGTTCGATGAAGGGCAGGGTTGTTCTTCTTCTATTTTTTTTCCCAAGTATTTTTTCGATTCAACTCTTTTCACGCACTCGTAGTACGTGAGTTCGCGCCATTCTTTCCACATTCTAGCTCCGTCTTTCACTTCAAGCAGCAAAACGCTTTTTCCATTCAATGAAACGATTGAAACATTCACCCCTGCTTTTCCCAGCGCAGTGCTTTCGTTTCCATTCATTTTCTTTTTTTCGTACTCATACGTTTTTACTCCATTCAATTCGTAGAGTTGCTTCCACGCGCTTGTTTTTTCCGCTTCCACTGTTGCAGTTGTTTCGTTTGCTTTGCTTGTCTCGTTTTCTTCCCCGAAAACGCTTGTTGGCAGGCACGCGCAGTCCGGGTAAGGCATTTGTTTTTCTTCTTCAAAACATTCATTCCCGCATTGTTTTTTCGCGTAGTAGTACTCTGTCTTGTTTGTTGTTTCGTTGATGCGCACTCCGACGCACTTGCAGTCTGGGAATGCTGTTTGCGTTGTTTCAGCAGGGCATGTTCCAATGCATTCTCGTGCTTTCGCTTCGCCTCCGAGGCCTACGCACGCGAACGTAAACAAAAGGGAAAAAAAAGCCAGAAAAAGAAAGAGTTTCTGCAAGCGACTCACTTTCTCAATATTTTGAAGATGAGCGCGCCTACGAACGCTGCAACCATTACCACTGCGAGGCCCATGAACGGTTCTTTCAGCGCGTCGAGGTTTTCACCGCGCACTAGGTTGAACACCATTATGAGCACTCCATTTATCAAGCCAGCCAAGCCTCCGGCGATTGCAGCATCGCTTTTCCTGCTGTTGCTGAATTTTTCAATAGCAAGAAACCCAATGTAAACGCCTACAACTAGCTGGACTGACAGCGTAATCGTTTGAGTCATTCCGCTCGCGAGCCCTACTGTCAAGTAGTTCATCATGTAGCCTACTACAGACCAGGCTACGAGAATCACTAACGGCAAAGCAACTAAGTTGTAGTATTCTCTCAGCGTTCTTCCGCCGATGGGAATTTTCGCAGTTTTTTCCTTCTTCGCAGGTGCAGGCTTTCGTTTAGCCATTGCCACCACCTCAGAACAAGACATTGCAAGAACACATTTAAAAAACTACTTTGAAGGAATTAGTCGAGGCGTTACTCGTGCTGTTCGAATCCTTTTTTTCTTGTAATTATCTTGAATCCTGTATAGCCTGCTGCTAGAATCAAGAATGCTGCGAGTGCAATCCAAATGGCGTTTGATTCGCTTAAAAGAGAAGCACTATTTTTTTTGTCGTCTCCCAAAGCCAGTTCGTTCGCGAACGCGTTTGAATCTGCTTCTCCTTCTGCTTGCTTGCCTTGAACGCTTCCCTGGGCTGCTGGCTCCAATTCTCCTTTTGAAGCTGTATCGCTGTCATTCAAAGTGTCTGCTTCTGAAGCGTACTCTTGCACTGTCTCGACAATTTCACCTAATGCAGTGTTCACGTTCGCGCTGTTGCTTGCTTCTATTTTTTCTTGTCCTCCAGCTACTGGCTTTGAGCTCGCGTTCAGCACGATGACTTCAACAAGGCTTCTTCCCTCTTCTTTCACTTTGATTTGCACGCCTATTTCTTCGCTCAACTGCGAGCCTTGCCCGCACTCCCCGTTTTTCACTGCGCACTTCAAAACTCCTGATGCGGACTCGTATTTTTTGCCGTCCTTGATGAACGTTACTACTGACTCGTTGTTTCTGGACGAGAGCAGGAAATACAATTGCGCTTCATCCTGCTCCATGCCTTTCAGCGAGTCGCTTGAAACAGCCCACGACACGTTCAGCGTGCCTTTATAAGAATAGCCTGGAAGCATAGCGTCAAACTTCAAGTCAGTCCCGACTTTCACGAACTGCGAGATAGTGCCAATTTGAACGCTTATCTCTTCCACTTGGTCAGCGAAAGAGAGAATGCTGAATGCAAGAAACAAGCACAAGACTGTTGTCGCCTTCATAACTCGAGTTATTCAACTCACTGGTATAAATTACTTTCTGAAAAGCAAAAAACTAGCCAATCTCGCACGAGAAAAAAAATAAAGAATTCGAGCTGAACAAATCTCCAGCTTATTCGCTATTCTCGTTTTGCATGCAAGCGTTTATCGTTTCAGCGTATGTAGCTTAATTCCTCGTCTTGCGCTCCGCCTTCAGCCACTTGCTTTTGCTTGCCTGCTTCTTTCTCCATTTTTTTCATGAATTTTTCGCTTTCCTTCGCGCGTTCAACGAGTTTCACCATGCTGACTTTCACGTCGATAATTTTCGCGAGCACTTCAAGCACGTGTTGCGCTGACTTTGCGTCAACGTAGCCTCCGTGCGTTTCGCCCATTAGGCACACGCCGTTCATTCCGCGCAGCTTGCCCAATCCAAGAAGCAGGCCTGCAGCGCCGATTATCGACCCGTTCGTCTCGCCGAACACGAGCCCGTGCTTTTTGTACTCTGCGATTATTTCCTTGTGAGTCGCGCACCCGAACACCCTGCTCTTGTCGCTCGTTTTCCCGATTCCGTACCCGCCGAGCGTGTACATTGTCTTTCCGCCCATTTTCTCGAAGTAGTCGAGTATCACCGAGCAGACTTCGTACTGGGATTCTGAAGTTATTGGCTGCACGTCCCCTATTAAGATGAGCAGGTCGTGGCCGTCTTTCTTCGGGTTTTTCCACGCGTAAAACTTGTTCTTGAGCATGCGGATAGTGCCGTTTTTTTTCATGAGCACTTGGTGCGGAAAGTGCGGGGAATACAAGTCCGCAATCTTTTCTGCCTTCAGCTCGCGAAGCAAATGCTCTGCAGCAAGCTTTCCCACCAAGCCTATTCCCGGCAGGCCTTCAATCAACACGGGTTTTCTCAGCTTGACTGTTTTTCTCTCCACTATAACCGTCTTAACGTCAATTTTCGCCAAGTTTTTCACCTTCACGCTTATTCTTTCCCAAACTTTTCCAAGCGCCTGTACTTCGCCCACTTGTCTATCGGAGAATACTTCGGCGGGTGCGCGCTCGCAGTCTGCCTTTCACAGTGAACGTTTTTTAAAGTATACTCGCCGCAAGCACTGCACTTCAACAATTTCTTCATAAAAACCACGACACGCGAACTTTGTTCAAGCAAACGAAGAACACGTGAATAAATTGGCAATGCGCATACGCTTACAATCTCTTTTTTTTGCACGCGTTTTTCTTTGCTTGCTATTTTACTTCTTTTCAAGTTGCTTTCAAGAATTCGACTGCCCCGTTTTTCTTGAGTTTTTCTTCCATTCTCTTCACGAACGCTTCAAGCACTGCTTCAGCATTTTTGTAGTCGTCTGCTTCAACGTCCACTTTGTAGTTCGGCGCGCCTAGGTAGATTACTTTCACTTCTACTCCTTTTTTTCCTGCGCCTGTTTCTTTCGCGTGTTTCAGCGCTTCTTTTATTTTTTCCACTCCGTCTGAAGCGTAGCATGTTGCTTTCAGTATTCCGCCTACGTTCATCCTCTGCTTTTTGATGTTCTGCGTGGCAACTTCCTGAAGCACGCCCTTCCATTTTTCAGTCAAGTCGAGTTTTTCGAACGCGTCTTTAGGGTTGAACGATATCTCCTCTAGCGCTGCGAGCACGTCTTCAAAGTTTTTCTTCATTTGCTCCGCGATTTTTTCAGCGTCTTCTTTTTTCAAGCCAGCTCTTTTCGCTGCGAGTTCCAACAGTTTTTCCCCTCTCTTTCTCCTCTGCGTTCCCTCCAGTTTCCTCTTCTTGTCCGCTTCGTTCACTCTTTTTATGCTCAAGTCTATCAAGTTTTTTTCAGGAACGTAGCGGTAGACTTTCGCGACTATCTTCTGGCCGTCCCTCAAGAACTCGTGAATGTTTTTAATCCAGCGCGGGGCGACTTCGCTCACGTGCACGAACGCTTCCATGCCGTCGTACTCGTCGAGGGAGCAGAACGCGCCGTAGGGGAAAATTTTTCTCACAGTCGCTATAACGTACTCGTCCAGTTCAGGCATTTTCCTGCCGGTGTTGCCGGCGCTCTTTTCTTCCAAAAGAAACAACCTCTAGAAACTCAGGGATTCGCTTTCAGTATTTTTCCGTAAACGTTCGCGTGTCCCCCGCGCGGTTCTGCGAGGATTTTGTTGCACGCAGTGCAGCTTACTGCAGTGCCAGTGCATCCGAACACGCTTTGCTCGTTTCCGCACTCGCATTTTACTTTCAAAAACTTGCTTTTAGCCATAATCAATTCACCTGTTTAAACTTTAGTCTCGAGCTTTTTCTTCGTCCTCGTGCCTATTGTTCTGAATTGTCTTTTCTTGCACTTTTCGCACGCGAGTATCACCACTTGCCTTTTGCCTTGCTTTCTCACCGTCTTTTCTCCAGCGACTTTTCCCTTGTGGCCCTTCAATTTTCGCGCGTGCTTCAAGTTTCCCCATGCCGCCCCTCTTGACTTGCCTTTCGACGCTGTTTTCGCCTTGTGGACAGTGTGCGTATTGCACTTCGGGCAGAATACTCTTATTTCTTTAGGAAAATTCATTTCAAAACACCCCTCAATCAACATCATTTTTCAGCCACTCTTTTCTTCAACGCGTTCAGCAAGCTCGCTTTTCAGCTTTACTCACCGGCTGTTTCAGCCATTCTTTTTTTCAGCAGCAGTTCTGCTTCGCTTTCAGGAAGCACTGCGCGCTCGCCTGTTTTGAACGGGCCGTAGTTGTTCAAGTCCAACCCGACAAAGCACGGAACGTCGGCGACGAATTTAAGCTCTCGCTTGCTGACGACCGTCTTTTCTCCGGCAGCATCTTCCTTCCTGTTCAGAATGTTTTCAACCCTTTCTTCGTTTTGCTTCAGCAGTTCAACGACGCTTTGAAACAGTTTCTTCTCTTCCAAAGCCAAGCCGACTGTTTCCTCTCCGGAATATTTTTTCAAGCGCAGCGCCTTCAACAAGATTTTGTGCGTGCGCCTATCACTTATGTCCCTGAGGGTTTTTAAACTGTTCTCAAACTCGCGCGCCTCGCTCAAGTCAAAAGTTTTCTCCAGCTTTTCGCCCCTTCCGCGCACGAAATCGCGCACTCCGCTGAAAAACTCTTCAGGCAAAACCGCAAGCTCAGCCCCGCTCCGCTCCTTTGCTTGAATCCTTCTCAAAAGTGAGTAGTCGACAACATCCATTCACACGCACCACACGAGCATAACTTCAACCGCTCCACATATATAATACTTGCTTCAGCGGTTTTGAAGTTTTGCAGTTTTGGGGTTTTGACTTGTCATGACCTGTTTTGTCCGTATCCGTTGGGTGCACCTAACTGCATTTGCAAGAGAAAAAAAATAGAAATTAGGATTGCTCGCGCGTGGGTTGCAAAACCGTTTCTATTGCTTTTTTTTCTTTTTCGGCTTTTCTTCTTCCTCTTCTTCGAATGATACTTTTACTGTTTGTTTTTCTGCTTCAGCGACTTTGAAGTATTCTCGTTCTTTCAAGCCCATTATGCCTGCGACGATTTTGTCCGGAATCATTTGAATGCGGGCGTTCAACAGCATTACTGAGTTGTTGTAGAATTCTCTCCTGTCCGCAATCTCGTTTTCTAAAGCGCTTATCCTGCTCTGCAACTGCAGAAAGTTTTCATTAGCTTTCAGTTGGGGATAGCTTTCTGCTACTGCAAACAATGTTTTCAGCGCTCCAGTCATTCCAGCGTCTGCAGCTGCTTTCTCTCCTATTGTTTGCGCGTTCAAGAACGCGGTGCGCGCTGCAGTAACGCTTTCAAGCACGCCTTTCTCGTGCTTCATGTAGCCCTTGACTGAATTCACGATGTTCGGAAGCTCGTCGTACCTCTGCTTCAAAAGCACGTCAATGTTTGCCCACGCTCTATCAATGTTGTTCTTGAGTTCAACAAAACCGTTGTAAATTCCGAACAAGTACACTCCCAGTGCAATCGCCACGAGCAGTGCTACTGCTCCAATGCATACTGCAAAGCCAGCTCCTGCGAACAGCCCCGCACCCTCGAATAAGCCAGCGCCTATAATCAACATTCGAAACCACCTTTTCTACATTTTATTCCTTCTTCTTTAATACTTTTGCTCTTGGTTTTAAAGCATTCTAAACCTGAGTAGCGTGAGGAAGAAGCTTATTCCGAACAATGCTATTCCTCCTGCTACTTCCAGCCCTACAAACTTGTAGTACTTGTCTAAAACTTCTTTCTCGTTTTTGTCTGAAATGTAAAACATTTTCGCTCCTTGCCCTTTGTTTTCCGTCATTATCAGGTTTTCGCTTCCTTTCGCGTATTCTCCAGGCCTGTCTTGAATTGTTCCTATTGCGTAAATGTTATCTCCGGGCGAGAGGAACCATTCTTGGAACTGCATTTTGTGCTCGAAAATCCAGCCTTTCGTGCTTATTTTATTCGAGTCAAAAAACTGCTTCAAGTTTGGAGGCGCTGAACTGTAGCTTCCAACCCAGCCTTTGTCTTTTGGAATTTCAATGTTTGCTCCGTATGCGTCTACCAACAGCCTTCCAGTGCCGTCGTTCACGAAGAATTGCTTGCGCACGTCGTTTTCAGCGATTTTCACCCACGTGCTGTGCTTTCCCCTTTTTTCCCACCTTTCAAGAATCCACTTGTGCGTTATCGCAGGCTTTTTTTCCATAACGCTCTCCATTATTTCTATTGGCTCTGCTTTCCCGCTCACTTCGCCAAACCCTATTGCAGCGCTTTGCACTTTCGACGTGGGCGTGTTGAGAATATGCTGTTTTTCCTTGTGCCTTTTAATGCCGTGCAGAAACATTCTCAAGCCGACGAGCATCAGCATTCCAATCACGAAAGCTGCGTCTCCATCAACCAAGTTTGCCACCTTTCACTTCAAGCAAGTACTGCTGCTTTTTTGCAGATTAAATATATTGCTGCTGCTTCTGGGAGCGTGAGCGTGTAGTTTTCGTAAGGCCCGAACGTTTGCTCTCCCAAGCGGAATGCCGGCGCTTTCATTACTTTCACGCGCACTCCGTTTGTTTTTCCGTTCAAGTCGAACACTGCTGCGTCTTTCAAAGCGTCGAATTTTTCCAAGTTGCTGGTTTTCCTCGCTGCCAAGCCTGTTTCTCCGTGAAGCGAGTCAGGCACTCTAATCAGTTTCGTCGCGTCTGGCGTTACCATTTGGTCTATTTGGTCGCCCAAATTTACTTTGAGTTTCGCGCTTATTTCGCGCCAGAATTCTTCAGGCTTTGGCAAGTGTATAACATCCCAGTTTCCGTTCGCCAATCCTTCAGCGACTTCTTTCTTTTTTTCGTAAAACCTGTTTATAGTCCGCGTGTGTATCCCGAGCTCGTTGAGTTTTTGTTCTTCGAGTTTTTCCGCGAACGTTCGAGCGATTTTCCCGCGCCACCCTCCTTCCCCGAGCTTCGGCCCGCGCATTCTCGTTCCTTCCTTGTAGAAAACTCCTGCCTCGTCCAAGCCAGTGCCCATGATATAGTCTACCACTTCTCTCCTTGCATAACCGTCCAACCCCGAAACTTCATCGCTTGAAACGTGCACGTGAAACCCCCTGTTTCCGCTGAAGTTAATGCTCATTTCTTCTTTCTTCAAACCAAAGTCAGGAACTAGAAATTCTTCAATTAATTTCATCGTCTCGCTTTTCACTGCGTTTATGCACTCGTCGCACACCCAGCCTTTCCCGTGCTTTGCAATGCAAGCGAGCTGCAAGTGGTCAGCGTCCAAATCGAAAACCAGTTCTGCGCCTTTCCAGTTTTTTTTCTCCATTGGCCGAGCTTCAGGAAACTCGTAGAATGCAACTGAATAAGAAATGTATAATGGAGTGTTGCGCACCAAGTATGATTTCAGCTCGTCGTTGTTCATGAACGAAGCGTGCCTTGACTCTATCTTTTTGTCCCAGCCTCCGAAGCCGAACTCGCGCTCGCTTATCTTCCTCACACTCTGCGCAGAGCGGGAGTAATGCTCTGAAAACTTTTTCAAAACAAATTCCTGTTCATTGCTTGCAACCAACTGCATGTCTTTCCAACTCTTTTTTTTTCAATCGCGTTCGTTTCAATCCACTTTTTTTCAATCGTGTTTTTTCCATCATTTTGTTTTCAATACCTGTCATCCCATTCAAACTTTTTTTCTTTCGCATTTTCCGATTCGTTTTGTTTTACGAAGCGTTCTCTTTTCTTTCCATAGCTTAATGGGTTTTTCACTCCGCATTTTTGCGTGCACAAGCCGTACAAGTCCATCATTGCGCACCCGGGCATTTTGTAGCCTTTGTTTTTCGCGTATTCTACTTGGTAGCGGGTTGTCTGCTCGTTGTAGTCTGGGGCGCTCGCGAATATTTTTATCACGTCCTCTGCTTTCACTGTCACGTTCAAGAGGTAGACTGCGAGGCAGAAGCGCGCGGTGTGCGGGAGGTTTTCGCTTGCCTTCAAGTCTTCCAACAGTTTTTTTATGCACGGTGCGTAGTCTTCGCTTGCGACAATGCGCGCTTGAGGCGCTGCAGACATTTTTTCTTTCAGTTTTTCTTTCACTTCCTCCACTGCCTTCACTACTTCAGGGGGAAAGTTTTTCGCTTTCAACGGCAATTCTGTCTCTATTCTTTTTCTTACTGCTTCGCTTATCACGCGCGCGAGTTCGCCTTCCTTCAAGCGCACTAGCCCTGCGCTGACGTCCCTGTTGACTAGTTTGTACGAAACGTCGCGCGGAGTGCTTCGCAGGTAGTCGAAAGCGTTCATTAAAAGCGCGTTTCCTTCTTCTGCTGTTTTTATTCCGAGTTGTTGAGCTATTCCTTTCACTACCTCTTTTTTTTCTGTCTTGAGGAACGCGTGCGCGCGCTTGCTCTCTGCAACGGCGTACTTGTTCACCAAGTATTTTCCTCCCAGAATGGACACTATCATGCGCGCTACAGCGTAGGAAGCGACTTCGTTGCGCAAGTCTTTCTCTGCAACTATCGCTGGCTTTGGGACTTCTCCGTCTCCTAATGCTTTCACTGCGCGCGTTACTCCTTTTTCAATGCTGTCGAAATCTATTTTCACTCCTTTTTCTTCCACGAACTCGCGCGCTTCCTTGGAAAAAGGGTATTTTGCGATAAACTCTAATTCCACCATTTGCTTCCCACTCACGTAGAACTAAGTGCTTGTGTTATTTAAAAACTTGTTCGCACCGTTCAGCCGATGAGCGCGTTGAACAAAATTCCTGTGAGCACGAATGAGACTGCGAGTATTGCGACGAACGCGGCGATGAGCTTGGGCTTGAGCACTCTTCTTAAAATGATTATTTCAGGCAGAGACAAGCCCGTGACGCTCATCATGAACGCGAGCGCTGTTCCCATTGCCATTCCTTTGCTCATGAGCGCTTGGACGATTGGAATCGTTCCTGCAGCGTTCGAGTAGAGAGGGACTCCTACTGCAACTGCTACTGGCACTGCAAGCGCGTTGTTTTTTCCAGCAACTTCAGCGAGAACGCCTACTGGCACCATGCCGTGGATGAGCGCGCCTATTCCCACTCCCACTGCAATGTAAGGCGCGACTTTGCGCACTATCCCGTTCGTCTGCATTTTCGCGAATTCTACGCGCTCGCTCCACTTCATTTTCTTTTCTTTGGCTTTTTTCGAAATGCTTTTGCGCACGAACTCTTCAAGCTCGCCCTCCATTCCCATTCTTCCAATAATCACTCCTGCAATTACTGCTATAGCGAGCCCGCTTCCAACGTACAATGCTGCCACTTGCCACCCGAACAACGCGAACAGGAGCGCTACTGCAACTTCGTTGATGAGCGGGCACGCGACTAGAAAGGAAAACGTTACTCCGAGCGGAACTCCTGCTTCTATAAACCCTATGAACAACGGCACTGCAGAGCAAGAGCAGAACGGAGTGGGAATGCCAAGCAAAGCTGCAAGCACGTTGCCGACTCCCTCGCTTCTTCCGCTCAAAAACTTTTTCACTTTCTGCGGGGTTGCGAACGTCCTGACTATTGAAACTAGGAAAACCATTGCTGCAAGCAGCACGAGCACTTTCAGCGTGTCGTAAACAAAATATCCGAGCACTTCTACAACGCGGTCTTCGCGAGGCAAGCCTAAACCTCTGCTTGCAAGCGAGTAAACAAACTCTTCAAGCACATCCTTCATTTTCTTCACGCTCTTGCTTTCAATCCTTTTTCCAATATTTATAAACAGTGATATCGTCGACGATAGCAACGTTTTTAAATAAGCGTTCTGAAAGTGGTTTTAATAGAGGTGGTTTTGAATGACTACTGAAGCAGCGACAGGCGCTGCAGCAGGATTTACGCAGGACTTGTACGCGGCAGTCGTCGTGGCTGCAACGAACAGCGTCCAGAAAGTCGTGACCGACACTATAACCGTCGTTCCGGGCATTGTAGCCGCGATTCTCATTTTCGCGCTCGGCTGGGGCGTCGCGTCAGTGCTGGCGCGCTTTGTCGAAGTCTTGCTGAAGGCTGTAAAGATTGAAGACCATTTGGCGCAACATGGCATGAAGGACGCGATGGGGAAAGTCAAGCTGAGCAACGTGCTCGTAAAACTCTCGAAGTATTACGTGCTGCTCATTTTCCTGCAGACTGCAGTGTCCTTCCTGAAGCTAGGTGAAATGTCAACGCTCTTGTCGGGATTCATCGGGTATGCTCCGAAAGTGATTTTCGCAGCTCTCCTGGTGGTTGCCGGCGCTCTCTTGGGTGAAATCATCAAGGAGAAAGTCGTTGAAATCGAGCCGAAGAGCACGAAAATGAACCTCATTGGAAAATGGGGCAAGTACCTCGTGGTATTCGTGACTCTATTGTCCGCGCTTGAAATGGCTGAATTCAAGATAGGCGTGATAATCAGCACGTACACTATACTGCTCCAAGGAATAGTGTTCGGAGTTGCACTCGCCTTTGCCATAGCGTTCGGATTAGGCGCACAGGAAGAGGCTAAATCAACAGTAAAAGAAATGAAAGGAAGAGTGTGGAAAGCAAAGTAAAACTCCCCTTTTTTTTCTTCTTTTTTTCTTTTCCTTTTTCCCTGTTTTTTTTTCCACAGAACAAGCGACATATCGAGCAAGTCGTTTTTAGAGCTATCCGATATTACTCTTTCGTCGTAATGTTTGTTTCTTTGATATCGGATACGCTGTTTTCAGCTCTATCCGATACGGGTTTGTTACATACTCGCATAATTTGTTCAGCATGCATTCCGCGCATTTTGGTTTTCCTGCTTTGCATGCTCTTCTTCCGTGTGCTATCAAGTTCAAGTGAAGCGAGCCCATTTTCTCGTGCGAGGTTGTTCGTGGTTTTTTTCGTCAATTCGGCGTTCGCCGAATGAAAACAATCTTGTTTTAAATGTTGAACAAGCCCAACTTTTGTTGGTGGTTTGGAATGAATGCGCGAGCTGGAGTTTGCGAGAGTTCAAGTGAAAAATTGTTTCGAGCTTCACTGTTTTCTGTTTCCGGTTTTCAGTTTCCAGTTTTTGTTTTGTGCTTGTTTGCTGTTGTTTTTCTTTCTTTTTCCGGTTTTGCTTCAGCTGACGGCATGATTGTTCCAATAGTTCCCGAGGACCCTTACCCGTTGATTTTGAACCACTACGTTACTGTGAATATCACTGATTCAATAGCGCGCGTGCACGTCGAGCAGGAATTCCAGAATAACGGCTGGCGGGACATTGAGGGCACGTATGTTTTTCCTGTGCCTTCTGGTGGAGTGCGCAACTTCATGTTGAACGTGGATGGAAAAACGTTTGAAGGCAAAATGCTTGGCGCGCTTGAGGCGCGCGAGCTTTACCAGCAGTACGCGTTGGAGCGCAAGGAAGCGTCTTTGCTTGAGTACGTTGGGAAAGACACGTTTGCTGCAAGCGTTGTGCTTCCGCGCAGCGAGAAAGTGAAGGTAATCATTGAGTACGAGCAAGTGCTTGCTGAGAGCGGCGGGGTTGTCCACTTTTTCTACCCGCTTTCCACCGAGCGTTATACTACTCAGCCTATTGACCCTGTGAATATTACTATTGGTATTCAGTCGAGCGGAAAAATTGGCTTTGTTTCTTCTCCTACTCACGACGTTGAAGTAACGCGCGCAGGCAACAGCAACGCGGTTGTGAGTTATTATTCTGTTGAAATTCCTGACAAGGACTTCCAGTTGTTTTACGGGGTTACAGAGCGGGATTACGACGTGAAGCTGCTGGCGCACAAGCAGGCAGGCGCGGATGAAGGCTTTTTCTTGCTGTTCATTTACCCTTCTTTGGCTGAAAGCGATGTTGACGTTACCCCTAAGGACGTCGTGTTTGTTATTGACACTTCAGGGAGCATGAGCGGGCAGAAGATAGAACAGGCGAAGAACGCGTTAAAGTTCGTGTTGAAGCGCTTGGACTCTAAAGACAAGTTCAACATTATTTCTTTTTCTGACGAGGTGAAATCGTTTGCGTCGGAGTTGAAGGACGCGAATACGCTGAATGTTGCGGACGCGTTGGTGTTTGCTGACTCGCTTGAAGCAGACAGTTCGACGAACATTCGCGCTGCTCTCGCGGAGGCAAAGGCGCAGTTGAAGCCTGCTGGCGGGAGGGCGCAGCTTGTTGTTTTCTTGACTGACGGCGTTGATACTGCAGGCAATTCGCAGGAGGAAATTCTTGCTTCGTTCAGAGGGGCTGGTGGAAAGATTTTCCCGTTCGGAGTAGGTGCTGACGTTGACTTCGAGTTGCTTGACAGGCTCGCGAACGATTACGGGGACGGAATTCCCACTTACATTATTACTGACGCAGAGCTGGAGGCAACGCTCACCCAGTTTTTCGAGCGCATTACTCACCCTCTCTTGCTTGACGCAAGCGTTTCGATTGCTGCGAATTCTTCAAGCGTTTCAGCTTCTGATTTTCTTCCGAAAAGAATTCCTGATGTTTTCCTGGGAAGCCAAGTGGTGTTGGCTGGCGAGTATTCCGGAAGCGGTGATGCTGTTGTTGAAATAAGCGGGAAAATTAGTGGGAAGGAGGAAAAAATGAGTTATCCGGTTGTTTTCCCTTCATCTTCTTCAAATGCTTTTGTAGAGCGCGCGTGGGCTGTAAAGCGAGTAGGGTTTTTGCTTGACGAGATTGCTTTGGAAGGAGAGAGCGCGGAGTGGGTTGAGGAAGTGAAAACGCTTGCGAACGCGTACGGAATTCCTTCGCCGTACACTAGTTACGTTGTAGTGACGAGTGAAGGCAAGCAGGCAACGCGTGATGTTGGAGCGCAGGGCGCCATGGCTAACCTTCCGACTGCAGCTGCTCCTTTTGCACTCGGCGCTTCTTATGGGGCTGCTGAAACTGCTTCTTCTTCCACTGCTTCGCAAACGAAGGCGATTGAAGGAAAAACTTTCGTTGAAGTGGGCGGAGTGTGGAAAGACACTTCCTGCAAGGACGCGCAGGCTGGAGAGCAAGTAGAGTTCGGCAGCGCGCGTTATTTGGAGCTGCTGCAGGATGATTCGATGGCGAGGTTCTTGTCTGCTGGCACGAGCGTGTTCGTGTGCACTCCCCAGCAATCTATTCAAGTGACGCTTGGGCAAGGGAGCGTAATCGTGCCAAAAGCAAACGTTACATTGCCTCCTTCAAACAGGACTGGCGTGCAACCGCAAATTCAAGTTCCGTTTGAAATTATTGGCGGCTTGGTTGTTGTTGCTCTTGTTGCTTTTGTCGTTATTTCTTTAACGCGCACTGGCTTGTGGGGCCAGGGTGCTGTCGAGACGCACAAGGTGTTGGCGAGCGAGACGCGCATTGAAATTTTGCGCGAGTTGAACAAAGGCGAGCGGACTCCCAGCTTTTTGAGCGCGCGCCTTGGAAAAAACGCGTCCACCATCGTCGAGCACTTGGACAAGCTGAGCGAAGCGCAGATGATTGAAAAAATCGAAGAACGCGGGAAAAAATACGTGTTCTACCGCTTGACAGGCAAAGGCAAAACGTTCTTGAGGGAAGCGAGTTGAACACTTGCATTCGAGCGTGTTTCTACTGCTTGGCTGGCAAGGGAAGACGTTCTTTGGGAAGCGAGTTAAATCTGCTTTATTGCTTCAAGCCAAATTTTTCCAGCCAAGAATATTTTTGCAGTGGCAGTTCCCTTACTGGCAGTATTTCTGTTAACGGCGTGTTTCTAGCTGCTTCGCTTAGCAACCCACTTCCATTGAACAAATAGCTTAACGGCTCGCGCAGGTGGAACTCTTTTCCGCGTATTTCCTGCACGCGTTGTTTTGAAACGTCTTCACCTAGACAGCACCGCATCAGGCCAATAAACGTTTCATCTCTTTCATCCATTTGTTTCAGGAAGTCAAGCGCTTTGATTACTCCTGTTTTTGCTTCTTCGAACTCAATATAGTTTTCTTCCGGAACGAACGGCTTCAAGTCATTCTCGTATTCTCTTTCTTTAAAGTTTCTAATTTTTTCCATGAATTTCTTCGGTTTGAAGGCTACTGGCCCGCTTGCCCTGAACAACTTGTATATAAGCGTTTTTCTGAGAATCGTTTTCATTGCTGGGGCTATTGGCGTTTTTGTTGCGTTGTAAACGTCGAACAAGTCTCTCCCGCTTTCTCTGGTGTATAACGCCCGGAGTTTTTCGGCAAGCAATTCTTCGAACGCAAGCGCCTGAATTGGCGTTCTTTCCCTATTCAAGAGTGGGAAGAAAAAAAGTTTTCTTATCGGAGTTAATACTGCGACTCGGTCGAGGAAAGAAATTTCTATTTTTATGCAATCCCGCCCACCGCTCATTTTATCGTAGTACAATTTGTATTGGTACAACGCGTAATTCTTATCTGGTTCAATGTCATAGCCGAGGCCTCTCGTTATCTCGTATATGGCTGGTTCAATCATCTCATCGCGGATTTTCATCAGCCAGTCCTTGCGTCCTATCGCGTTGAAGTCCAAATCTATCGAGAGTCTCTTGAATTGTTTCAAGTAGGCAAAGTTTAGCGCGCTGCCGCCTTTGAATGCCAGCATTGACAGGTTTCTGTTGCGTGAAATGAATTCTAGAATTTCGCTCATGCGCGCGCTTTTCTCCAGCAAATCTTGCTCGAGTTTTGTTTGCGCGCTTGCCCGCAAAAGCCATTGGTTGAGGTATTCACGCTCCATGTTTTTCAACCTCGCCTGCAATCAACTGCCATTTTTTATCGAATTTTCCTTTAACTCCCTTTTCTAAATAGTAAACGCTTGGCTTTACTTTTTTCGCAAGCGCTGCAATTAGTTTTTTAGGGATTAGCTCTTTTTTGCTTGATGAGTTTACTTTTTCAAGCACAAATCCAAGCCTATGGAGCAAGGCTTGCCCGCCCATTTTCAAAGCGCAGTTCAACAATTTTTTCCAGTCCAGTTTCTTTTGCCTGGCCAATTCTTTGATGAGCAGAAACGCATGGCTTGCTCCGCCGCAGTATTCTGCGCGGTCTACGCAATCAACAACCGTTTTTTCCTCATTAGAAACCCAGATTTGCTGGCCTGCTACTAATGCTTTTCTTGCCCCGAAAAACTTTTTTTCACTCAGCTGGGCAAATCTCACTCTATACCTGCCGTAATCAAAGTTTCGCTTCTGTTGTTTCGAAGCAACGTAAACCGTAAAAGGAATTTGCTCGCTTACCCCATAAGCCTGCATTGCGGATGCATACCCCAAATAATACTGCCTTCCTGCGGCTTTGGCGGCTATCAGCAAAGGAGATTCTACTTGCTGAAGCGCGTCGTATAACAATGACGGGCTAGCCCGCACATAAACGTTTCTCCTAACCCTTGAGATAATTTGTTTTTTTACTAGCGAAGTCAACGCGTCGTGCACCACTCTCTTCCTAAAATCCAAGTTGATTAAATCCTCAACGTTGAAAATCTTCAATCCTTCTTTCTCCAAGCGAAAGTATATCTCCTGCTCATTCTTGTTCATGTGCTTCATGGCATTATTATAAAACGGAAACTATTTATATATTACTTACAATACTACAAATAAACATGTAACTTAGTAATAATAAGATAAGAATACGTGTTCTACCGCTTGACCGGCAAAGGCAAAACGTTTTTGAGGGAAGCGAGTTGAACGCTTGCAAACAGGAGTTTTTCTCGCAAGGCTGGTTGAGCGTGCGGAAAGCGTGTTTTGCAAAAACTTTAATAATTGTTTGCACTTAACTCTTTTTAGTGTCTGAAGCTTTTGGCGTGAAAGGGGGGATTTAGCATGAATGCGAGAATAGTTTTTTTGCTGTTTGCATTTGTATTGCTGTTTAACGCTTCAACTGACTCTGCTGCTGACGATTCAGCTGACTCTGATGTCCCGCAGATTGTCACGAAGCTCGGAGAGATTTGCAAGAATTTCGTTGCTATTGTTCCAATCGTGGCTTTGCTCATGTTTATTGTTGCTGGCGCTATTTATGCTGCTGGCCAGATTATGGGCGCTGAGACCCGAGCGCGCGCTAACGTGTGGAGCACTGCAATGCTCGTCGGAGGAATTATCGGCTTGATTTTAGCAGCAAGCGCGCCTTACTTTATCACTACTTTCGCTAAATTCGCGTTGGGAACAAGCACTGGAACATATGAAATTGGAAGCGATGTAGACCAAGCGTTGCGCGTTTGCTCGCTCGGAGGAATAAGCGTCTAGTAAAACAAGCAATTCTTTTTTTCCCTTTCTTTTTTCTTTGCGTTTCTTTTCTTTACGCTGTTTTCTTTTTACGCTATTTTTTTTCCTCTTCTTTACTTTTTTTTTCTTTCCTGTTGTTTTTTCCTCTTTTTTTCTTTGCGTTTCTTTTCTTTACGCTTTTTTTTCTTTTTACGCTATTTTTTTCTTTTTTTTTTCTTTCCTGTTGTTTTTTTCTCTTTTTTTCTTTGCGTTTCTTTTCTTTACGCTTTTTTTCTCTTTTTTCTTTTTATTATTCTGAACCGTTCGAGGGTTTGCGTTCGAGCCATTACAAACTTTTTTATTCTTCACAGTGAAAGTGTTTCTCATGCCTGTTCATGATGTTGTTTTGTGTTTGGAGAGTGTTTCCAAGCGTTACTTGCTTGGCAAGACTGTTGTTGACGCGTTGCGTGGCGTTGATTTCAGCGTGCGCAAGGGCGAGTTCGTCGCTATAATGGGGCCGTCTGGTTCTGGCAAGAGCACGTTGTTGGGAATTCTTGGCTTGCTCGACAAGCCTACTGGCGGGAAAGTGTTTATTGACGGCAGTGACGCGACAAGCCTCGGCGACGACAAGGTGAGCTTGTTGCGCGCGCGCACTATTGGCTTTGTGTTCCAGTTTTTTTTTCTCGTGCCCAGCCTTACTGCTCTTGAGAACGTCGTGCTTCCGTTAATGTTTTTGAACGTCGAGCGGGGTGAGCGCGAGCGCCTTGCTTCGAATGCGTTGGAGCGAGTGGGCTTGAGTGGCAGGATGCATCACAGGCCTTCAGAATTGTCTGGAGGCGAGCGCCAGCGTTGTGCTATAGCCCGCGCTCTAGTCACCAACCCGTCTTTTATTCTTGCTGACGAGCCTACTGGCAATCTTGATTCGAAGACTGGAAAAGAGATAATGAATTTGTTTAAAGAGTTGAATGCTGAAGGGAAAACAATCGTCGCGGTAACGCATGATGAGGCAATCGCGTCGTACGCTGAGCGCGTTATTCACTTGCGCGACGGGCTCGTGGAAGAAGGCGGGAAGGGCAAGCATGCTTCAAAACTGGTGATGAAACGCACATTAAAAAAATAATTATTCGAGAATGAAGTTGTTGCGTTCAAGAGGTGTTTTGAAATGAAGATGCGTTTGTTTTTGTTGTTCGCGTTGCTGGCGAGTTGCTTGGCGTTTGCTGGAGTTGACGTTTCGAGTTATTCTGTTTCTCCATCTACCCTCCGCCCTGGCTTGTCCGGCAGTGTTATCGTTTCGCTGGAGAATACTGGCTCTGATACGGTGAGCGGAGTGCGCACTATTTTTACTGCTTCAGGCTTTACTATCAGCGCTCCTGATGTTTACGTTGGGGACTTGGCTGCGAGTGGCACGAGCACTATTACTGTTCCTTTGAAGGCGAATGCTGACTTGGCGCCTGGTTCTTACAATGTTGTTGGCAGGATAACGTGGGTTGGCGGCGCGGGCGAGACGTCTCCTTACAAGTTGTTTTCCATTCCTGTGAACGTTGAAAGCGCTTCCATCGTCCAGGCGGAGAACGTTTCGATTTCAAAACAGCCTCTCATCCCTGGAGATGCGTTTACGCTCTCGTTTGTTTTGCATAATACTGGCTCTGAAATGCGTGACGCAGTGATTTCGACTAATTCGACTACTTTTATTTTAACAGGACAGGCGCGCGTGTTGCTTGGCGATTTGAGTGCCGCGCAGTCTACTCCAGTCCAGCTTCCTTTAACAGTAAGCACTGGCGCTGGCTCTGGAACTCAGCAGTTGCCTCTTCAGATTGATTTTACTGACGCGTTCGGGCAAAGCAAGGTTGCGACTGTAACAATCACTCCTATTTTCGTTGAAGAGCGCAGCATTGACTTTTTTGTTGACGCTGGCAAAGTTTCAGGCGCTGTCAGCCCTGGGAGTGTAGTGAAGCTTTCAGTGAACGTGAAGAATATCGGGAATGACGCTGCGCTCGGCACTGTTGCTGGCATGAGCGTGAATTCTTCAGTGTTCACTTCTCTCGGCCCGTCTGAAGTTTTCGTCGGAGCGCTTGGCCCGAATGAAGACAAGCAAGTGGAGTTCGAGTTGGGCATTAACGGCGAGGCGACTGCAGGCTATTACCCGTTGACTGTAACTATTGACTACCGCGACAAGACTGGCAAGAGGCAGGCTGTTGTTTCAAAGCGCGTGGGCGTGCAGGTGAGCAGCAGGGATGTAGTGTCAGTCATTTCCTCTACAAAGCCAGAGGCTGCTGTTGCAGGAGCGAGGCACACGCTTTCATTGAGGTTTTTCAACGTTGGGACGAACGAGTTGCGGGGCGCGAGCGCGTCTATTTCTTCTGACTCGCTTGACTTGATTGGTTCGCAGCAGGAGTATATTGGAAGCATCACTCTCGACAACCCTGAGACTGTGCAGTTTGAAGTGTTCATCAAGAACAACGTTCAGCCTGGAGCTCACGAGGTTAATTACACGCTTGATTACGTTGACGCGTACAACACGCGAAAGCAATTGTCCGGAGTTGCTTTCCTGCAGGTTGTTTCTCCTGAAACTGCTGCTGCCTACAAGGGCAACGGGGGAACGAACCCGCTCGTGTTGTTCGCCGGGCTTGTAATCCTAGTTGTAATCGCGTGGTTTGCGTACAAGCGGTTCGTGAAGAAGAAAACAAAACAATAAACACTAACCTGTCCTATTCTTTTTTTTATTTATTTTTTTGTCTGTGTAATAATTGTTTGTAAGGTTGGTTTTGCATGCGCCGTGATTTGTTTGAGTATGCGTTGAAGAATCTTTCGCGGAAGGGTTTGCGCAGCTGGCTTACCATCATCGGCGTTGTTGTTGGCATTAGTGCTATTGTTGTTTTGGTTTCTCTTGGGCTTGGGGTTGACAAGGAGATTAAAGGCCAGTTGGAAAGGTTTGGCACTAATTACGTTATTGTCATTCCTGGAAAGGGTTTTTCGTCTTTCACTTCAGGCGGGCCTCCGCAGTTTACTGGCGCGTTGTATGATTCGGACGTGCAGGCTGTAAAGCTTGTTGACGGTGTTGACGAGGCGACTGGAATAGTAATGCTTTCCAGTGCTGAGATTGTTTTCAAGGGAGAGGCTGTGGGTCATGCTGTTAATGGCGTTGGGTGGAATGTTTACGGAAAGTGGACTGAACAGCAGGCAGGCTTTCAGTCAGGCGGGCCTCTTGACGAGGGTGATGTTGGAGGCGTTGTTATCGGCGATTCTATTGCCCGCAGTTTGTTTGAAAAGGAAGTGCGCGTTGGAAACTCTTTGTTCATTCAAGGCAAAGAGTTTAAAGTGAAAGGAATTTTCAAAAAAATGGGTGACATGGGCGGGGATTTTGATGATGGAATGTACGTTGATTTGAAGGCAGCGCGTTCTCTGCAGGGCGAGACGTACGAGCACGACCGCGTGTTCACTATTTTCGCGCTCACGCGTGCTGATGCTGATGTTTCGAAGGTTGCTGAGAAAATAAACGTGAAGCTGTTGGAGCGCCATCATGTTGCTGAAGAGGACAAGGATTTTCAAGTGATGACTGCTGACAGCATTATGGAGCAGATTGGCGGGATTACTGCGTTGCTTTCATTGTTTCTTTCAGGAATTGCGGCGATTTCTCTTGTTGTTGGAGGCATTGGGATTGCGAACACGATGTTCACTTCAGTAGTGGAGCGCACGCAGGAAATAGGCATTCTCAAGTCTATTGGCGCGAGCACGCGTTCTATTCTGGAATTGTTTTTAATTGAAAGCGCGTTGATTGGGTTCGTGGGCGGGGCTATTGGAATAATTTTTTCTATTCTCCTGCTTCTCGTGCTAATGCAGTTCGGAGTGCCCATAGAGTTTCGCGTTGAATTGTTTGCGTTCGTGTTGTTTTTTGCAATGGGTGTTGGCGGGGTTTCAGGGTATTTTCCCGCGAGGCAGGCTGCGCGTTTGCAGCCTTTGGAAGCATTGAGGAAAGATTAGCATGGACGAGAAGAGTTTCGAGAGGAATTGCAGTGTGTTGCGCGACTTGTTCAGTTATGCCTACAATAACTTGACGCATAGGAAGCTGCGCAGTTACTTGACTGTTTTAGGAATAATTGTAGGCATTGCTTCGATCGTAGTTTTGATTTCTATTGCGCAGGGCTTGGATGAGAGCATTCGCGCGCAGTTGGCGCGCTTCGGCTCGAATTACTTGGTAATAATTCCCGGCTCGCTGGGTGGAAGTTCCTCTATTATTCCGACGTCTTTCAAGGGCGTGTTGTACGAGAAGGATGCAGAGGCGATTCGGTTGATTGACGGGGTTGAAGATGTTTCCGCAGCGATTGGAATAATGGGTGCTGCTGTGGAGTTCAAGGGAGTTGGAATTACTGGTTCTGTGCGCGGTGTGGAGCAGGGTTACGGGCGTTACATTTCTTCGAAAGCAAATTTTTCTTCAGGCTCTTTTTTCAAGGAAGGCGATGGCGGGAGCGTGGTTATCGGGCATAAGGTTGCGAACGATTATTTCGACAAGCCTGTGCGCGCTGGCGAAACGCTTTTGATTGAAGGCAGAAAGTTCCGCGTGAGCGGAGTGATTGAAAAAGCAGGTCAGGGCGTTGATTTCGATTCTTCGATTTTCGTGAGCTTGGATGCCGCGCGCTCAATGCGCGGTGAAGGCATTGAGAAAGGCAGGGTTAGCATGATTTTCACTTTGGTGAACGAAGGCGAGGACGTGGCGCAGGTTGCTAGTCGCGTTGAGCAAAAACTGCTGGACCGCCACCATGTTTCGCTTGAAGACAAAGACTTTACGATTATTACTGCCACTTCAGTGCTCGAGCAGATTAGCATGATTACCAGCTTGCTTTCGCTTTTCCTGGGAGGCATTGCGGCAATTTCGCTTCTCGTTGGAGGCATTGGAATTGCGAACACTATGATGACTGCGGTGATGGAGCGCACTAGGGAAATAGGCATTCTCAAAGCAATAGGCGCGTGCAACAGTTCAGTGCTTCAATTGTTCCTGTTGGAAAGCTGCCTCATCGGGTTGGTTGGAGGAGTTGCAGGCGCGCTTGTAGGGCTCGTGATTTCATTCGCGTTGGGCGCGTTCGGAGTTCCGAGCAAAGTGAGCATTGAACTGCTCGCGTTCGTAATACTCTTCTCTCTCGCAGTAGGAGGAATTTCAGGCTTCCTGCCAGCGCGCCGGGCTGCGAAGCTCCAGCCTCTGGAAGCGCTTAGGTACGAGTAGAAAAAAGAAAAACAGCATTGCAATTCCTGCACGAAAAAACAAAAATACACGTCGGCATCTGCATAAAAAACTCGTGCATTTTACGCTCGAAAACGAAAATTACTTCTTATTTTTTTTCTTTCGTTGTTTTTGCCGTTGTATTGTTTTTTTGTTTGCTGTTTTGGATGTTGCTTGTTTTTTTGTTTGGTGCTCTTTTCTTTTTTTGTTGTAGTTTGCACTCGCCTGTTTTTCTTACGAGCCCATAGCCTGCGATTGCTGTTCCTCCTGCGAGTTCTGCGTAACAGTAAGGGCACGCGCCTCCTGTTGCGAACAAGTTTATTGCTCCGAGCAGTGCGAAGAGCGCTCCGAGCAGAGCTGTTGGCTTGTCCATAGCAACACTTATTTATGCCTTGATTTAAATTTGTTTTTGGTGGTGTGCTTGGGCGATTTGAGTGGAGTGTGCGTGATTTGCGGCAGGAACCTGGCGTCCTTGACGTGCATGTTGTGCGGTGCGCTCGCGTGCGAAAAATGCTCGCAAGGCGGAGCGTGCAAGCGTTGCAAGGTCGGAAAAATGGGTGGAAGCAACGCTCCTAAAGTAATGCGTTGAAAGAAAAAAGAAAATAGCGTTTGTTTGTTCACGCGTTCTGCGGGGCAGTGGCGTTCTTCGCGGGGTTTATCCCCCTATTTTTTTGCATGCTTGTGCAATTGTTTTTTTTTCGCAGGTTAGAACAGGAAATTATACCCCGCGCGGACTGCGTGCGCTATTATCGTCACTTGAATTATTTTTCCTGCAATGCACGCGAGCAGGAATTTTTGCCACGGGTATTTTGCAGAGCCTGCTGCTATTCCAGCCAAGTCGAAGAACGGGTTCGGGATTACGGACAAGATGAAGATGGCTGCGAGACCGTTGTTTTTCGAGTGAATCCATTTTTTTATCCTAGCGTACTGCTTGATTTTTTTTTCTTCGATAAACGCAGTTCCGCCGTAGCCTGCCAGGTATCCTGTGATTTCGCCCAAGCCTGCGCCCAATCCCCCGTACAATCCCGCAAGCCAAGGGTTCAACGCGAACGCGAACAGCGATGCAACAGCCAAGCCTGGAACTGGAAAGATTACGGTCGCGTTTGAAACAAGCATTACGAGAAAAACTCCGGCGTACCCGAACGAAAGCCAGTTGATGTTTTTAATTGCTGGTGCTGCGACGAAAAGAACTGCCGTAACCGCAAGCGCTAGAACGAGAAGCAAAATAGTTCGCTTGTTTATTCCTGTCATAGCGTTCACGCTTTTTTTTTATTTCTTGTTTATCACTTTCACGCCGTCTTCTGTTCCTATTATTGCCTTGAAGACGTTTTTCGTGAACACTCCGTTTTCGAACACGCCGTCCACTTTGCTTAACTGCTGTTCGAGTTCAACAGGGTTTTTCACTTCCCTGAATTCTACGTCCAGAATGTAGTTTCCGTTGTCTGTAACGAATTTTTTTCCGTTTTGCTCGCGGAATTTTGCGCTCAGCGCGCCCATCTCGTCCATTTCTTCCATTACTTCCTCTGCTTTCTCTTTCTCCACTTCCACTGGCACGTTTCCGTGGAGTTTTTGCACGAGTTTCGCCTCGTCTGCTATTACCACGAATTTTTTTGCTTTGTAGTCCACTCGTTTCTCTTGGTATATAGCGCCTCCGCCCCAGCCTTTCACCAGGTTCAGTTGCGGGTCTATTTGGTCCGCGCCGTCCACTGCCAAGTCTATTTCTTCAACTTCCTCGAACTCGACTATTTCCAGGCCTAAGGATTGCGCGAGCAAGGTTGACTTGCTTGAAGTGGAAACGCATTCGATTTTCAGTTTTTCATTCCTTGCTTTCTCTGCGAGCAGCTTGATGAATTCAGAGCTCGTAGAGCCTGTGCCAATGCCTATCGTCGTCTTGTCTTCCACGAGTTTCAGCGCTTCCCGCGCTGCGTTTATTTTCGCTTTTTCCCCCACTGCCATTTTATCACCTATTTTTTTATTAAAATACGTTGAAGAATACTATGCACGTTATCGGAATGAGCGCGTTGTCGTCCAAGTGAAGGTTAAAGCTTTCAACTAGCGCGCACAATGCGGCGAGCGGTATTGCAAGCCAGCCCATGAAGAATATCGCCGTGCACGCAGAGAAGAAGAATGCGAGCGTTCCTTCTAGTGTTTTCTTTTCGTTGTAGAACAGCTTGTTTGACCCAAGCGTGCCTGCGAGAGTTGAAAACCCGTCTCCTATTGCGAGGACGAGTATTCCTGCTGAAATTTCATTAGTGCTTTTCAGGAACGCGAACAGCGCGAGTATTCCCACCCCGAACCAGAACGCGCCGTGTCCAGGCATTGCGCGAGGGCGTTCAAGCAGTTTCAGCAGTTCGTCGAGGATCGGAATTTTCCTGTTTTTTATCTTCAAGTCAAGCACTATCAGGCCTGCCATGAATGCTACTGTCAAGACGTATGTTGCGTAAAAGCGTGCGTTTTCAAAGTAAAGCGCTTCGAATGCTTTCAGCATTGCTATCACCGCGAGGCCGAATGCCATGTGCGCGAACTGCCTGCGGGATTCGAACAAGTATTTTTTCAAGCTGAACTGTTGTTTTCTTGCCATGCTTCTGCCTCTTATTTTTTTATCAGTTTGTCAACAATTTTTTCCCCTATCGCGTAGCACAGCATGCCCAGCACCATTCCGCCGGCCACGTCGTTGAAGTAGTGCATGCCCAAATAAATCCTGCTGAACGCGGTGAACACTGCAATCAGGAAATACGCTGGGAACACTGCAGAGCCTATTGTTGCTGCGACAAACAGGAACGCGAATCCAGTGTGCCCGCTTGGGAAAGAGTACTCGTCAGGGCACGGCACTTTTGAAGATATTTCACTGCCCACTGCGCACGGCCTTGCCTCGTGGTAGTATGCTTTCAGCGAAGTGAATACTATGAAAATAAGGAAAAGCGACACGACGAGTGCGAGAAACTTTTTCTTTTCCTTGAAGAACGGGAGCGTGAGCACGAGCAGCACGAGCATAAGCGGGTAGATATAATAGTGGAAGGCGATTGAAACATCTGAAACGATTTGTATATTCAAGCCTGCTACAAACTCTGTGACTGCATCCATGCCTTTTAAATAACAAGCAAAAAATATAAACCGTCATTAATCTTTCTGCGGTGATTTTTTTGAGGAAAGTGGTGTGTTTCGGAAACGAGTTGCTTGAAGAAGACCGCCTGGCGCTGGACGTGGGGAAAGCGCTGCAGAAAGAAATGCGCTGCTTCGAATTCTTTTTCGCGCGCAATCCTGAAGCGCTGTTGAACTACGAGAAAGAAAAGCAGATTTTCATCTTGGACGTAGTGCGCGGGATAAACTGCGTTCGGTTCGTTGAAGTGGACGAGCTTAAGGGCAGAAGCATTTTCTCCGGGCACGACTATGATTTAGGCACGTTCCTTCTTTTGAGCAGAATGAAAAACGTGAAAATAATCGGCCTGCCTTCAGGAATGAAGTTAAGGGAAGCGAAAAAACAAGCAAAACAATTACTCGAAAAAGAGTAATTATTCGTTTTTGAGTAATCTATTTTAATGTTGTTCGCGCTATTTTTCGGTTATGGGCGTTGTGGAGGCTGTAGAGTGCTTGCGTTCAGGCAAGCCTGTTATTCTATTCGATGGCGAGGAGCGCGAGGGCGAGGCTGATTTTCTCGTTCACGCTCGTTTTGTCGATAGTGGAATGGTTGGAAAGATTCGCAGGGAGTGCGGCGGGTTGATTTGCCTTGCTACGAGCAGCGAAGTTGCAGTTAAGTTAGGCTTGCCGTTCTTGTCTGACTTGTTCGCGCAGTCGGGCAGCGACACGCTGAAGCGCTTGAATTATTCAAAGACTCCTTACGGCGACAAGCCGGCGTTTTCAGTTTCGGTCAACCACAAGGATACGTTCACTGGAATTTCTGATTGCGACCGTTCTTTGACTATACGCGAGTTTGAAAAGCTTGTTTCGCGCGGCTTGAACAACGGCGTGCAAGGAGAATTTGCAGGCAGTTTCCGCGCTCCGGGCCACGTTCACCTGCTCGTTTCCCGTGGCTTGAAGCAACGGCGCGGGCATACTGAAATGGCTGTAGAGCTTTCGCGCTTGGCTGGCTCATTGCCTCCTGCCATCGTCTTGTGCGAAATGCTTGGGACTGGCAGGGCTTTGTCGAAAATTGAAGCAATGAAGTATGCGCAGGAAAACAAATTCACGTTCGTTGAAGCTGAAGAAATAATTTCTGCAAAATGATTGTTCGCGTTGCAATTGTTTTTTTTGCGCGCTTCTTAGTTTGTTTTAATGGGATTGTTTATTTGGTGGTTGAATGCGTGATGTCAAGATTGGGATTGTTGATACGACGTTCGCCAAGATCGACATGGGCAAGATTGCCACGAGTGAATTGCGTGATAATTTCGAGAGTGTTTCAATAGTCCGCCGGACTGTTCCAGGCATGAAAGACTTGGCTGTTGCTTGCAAGAAACTGTTTGAGGAACAGGGTTGCGACGTGTGCGTTGCGTTTGCAATGCCTGGAAAGGAAGCGATTGACGAGCAGTGCGCGCACGAGGCAAGCCAGGGCATTATGCTCGCGCAGTTGTTGTGCAGCAGGCACATTGTTGAAGTGTTCGTGCACGAGAGCGAGGCGAAGGACGAGAAAGAGCTTGCGGAAATTTGCTTTGACAGGTGCACGAAGCACGCGCGGAATGCGGTTCTGCTCGCTGGAAATTCTGAAGAGCTTTCAAAGCGCGCTGGCACTGGCGCGAGGCAGGGAAAGCAGGATGTTGGAGGAATAGAAACTATCGTTCATTAACGTTGGGGGTTTTGGGGTTTAGGAGTTTTGCGGTTTTGCAGTTTTGGGGTTTTGTTTGTTGCGAGTTTCGAAATATTCCGAAACTAAAAATTCAAGACTGAAAACTCGAAACTGGAAACAGTTATTTTTGGAGGTGTGTGCATGGTGAGGTTGGGTTTAGTGGTTTCAGAGTTTAACTCTGAGATTACGCGTTTGATGGAAGAGCGGGCGAAGGAGCACGCTGGTTTTCTCGGTGCTGAGGTCGTGCAGACTTTGCGCGTTCCCGGCGCGTTTGACATGCCGCTTGCTATAAAGAAACTGCTTGAAAGCGACAAGGTGGATGCAGTTGTTACTTTGGGTGCTGTGCTTGAAGGCCAGACTCAGCATGACGAGGTTGTCGCGCAGCATGCTGCGCGCAAGGCTATTGACTTGAGTGTTGAGAAGGGAAAGCCTGTTTCGCTTGGAATTATCGGGCCTGGCGCGAGCAGGGCTCATGCTCAGGCGCGCATTGACGAGTACGCGCGCAGGGCAGTAGAGTCTGCAGTCAAGCTCTGCCAGAGATTGCAGTAAACGCAGAAAACAGAAAGCAATGCGCGGGCAAGTTATAGAGTCGTTGCCATGAAACAACAAAAACAATTAAATTTCGTTGCCAGTTCGAGCTTGCCTACTTTGTTCGGAGCGTTTTCTGTTTTTGCTTTTTCCGATGGTTCGAATGAAGAGCATTTGGCGCTCGTCAAGGGCAGCGTGTCTGATTGTGAAAATGTTTTAGTGCGCCTTCACAGCCAGTGCCTGACTGGCGACACGCTCGGCTCGCTGAAGTGCGACTGCCGACAGCAGTTTGAAGAAGCGCTGAAGTTGATTGACTGCGAGGGCAAGGGCGTGCTTGTTTACTTGAGGCAGGAAGGCAGGGGCATTGGGTTGGCGAACAAGATCAAGGCGTATTCTTTGCAAGAGCAAGGTTTGGATACTGTTGAGGCGAACAAACAGCTCGGGTTCGAGAAAGACCTGCGTTCTTACGAGGCTGCTGCGGAAATTCTCAAGCATTTGAGAGTGAAGAGCGTGCGCCTGCTCACGAACAATCCTGAGAAAATAATCGGGCTGAACGGAAGCGGAATAAGCGTAGTTGAACGCGTCCCGCTTTCAATAACCCCGAACGAGCACAATTTCAAATACCTTGAAACGAAGAAAACGAAACTGAACCATTTGCTTGAATGAATGAGGATGTTTTGGAACGAAAATGTACGTTGGTATTTTTGTAGTTTTGGGGTTTAGGAGTTTTGTGGTTTTGGTGTTTTGTTTATGCAGGTTGAAGGCGAAAAATTCATGTTGCGGGCGCTCAAACTCGCGCGAAAATTTAATCCTTCCCCTAACCCGCGGGTTGGCGCAGTGGTTGTAAAGGACGGTGAGATAGTCGGCGAGGGAGCTCACGAGTTTTTCGGAGGGCCTCATGCTGAAATTAACGCGTTGAAGCAGGCAGGCGAACTCGCGCGTGGCGCAACGCTTTTCGTTTCGCTCGAGCCTTGCTCGCATTCAAGCAAGAAAACTCCTCCTTGCGTGCCTGCGATAATTCAAGCAGGAATAAAAAAAGTGGTTTGCGCAGTGAAAGATGCAAACCCAAGCGTGAATGGAGAAAGCGAATTGAAGCAAGCAGGAATACTCGTTGAATTCGGAGTTTGTGAAACAGGCGCAGTTCGGCTTAACGAAAAGTTTTTCAAATTTGTTTCCACTCGCTTGCCGTTCGTAACTCTCAAGTGCGCGGAGAGCTTGGACGGAAAAACCTCGTGCAATTCCGGAGATTCGAAGTGGATTACGTGTGAAAAATCTCGCGCGTTTGCAAGAAAACTGCGGGCAGAGCATGATGCAGTTCTCGTTGGAGTTGAAACGATTTTGAAGGACGACCCCCAGCTCACCGTGCGAATAAAAAACAAAAAAAACCCGACGAGAGTAGTTCTAGACTCGTGCTTGCGCGTTCCTCTTGATGCAAAAGTTTTCGAGGAAGGCAAAGTTGTGATTGCAACTACCCCCAGGCATGACTCGGAAAAGAAAAAGCAACTAGAAGAAAAAGGCGTTAATGTTGTTGTTTGCAAAGAGAATGAAGATGGAAAGGTTGATGTGCGCGATTTGCTGAAGCGCTTGGGCGAACTGGAGGTTTCAAGCGTGTTGGTGGAAGGTGGAAGTGAAGTAAACGCAAGCTTCATTCAAGCGCTTGCTGTTGACACGTTCGTTTTCTTCATTGCTCCCAAGCTGATTGGCGGGAGAAACGCGAAGAGTGCGGTTGGCGGGAATGGAATAGACAAGATGAGCGAAGCGAAGGAATTGGAGATAACGCGCGTGAAAAGAATGGGAAGCGATTTGCTGGTTGAGGCTGTTGCAAAGAAATAATTTTGTAGAAATTATTGCACTTTTTTTTTCTTGTTTAAATTCCTTCTACTGTGAGGAAGTGTGCTGAGCACGATATGCACGGGTCGTAGGCGCGCACGAGGTTTTCCAAATTCCTGATTATTTCTTTCTTGTCTTTTTCGAGGAGCGTTGGCAGGAATGCTTTGACGTCTTCTTCTATGTTTTTCAGGTTTTGCGCTGTTGGCGTGATGATGTTCGCGCTTTGTATCGCGTTTCCGCTGATAGTGTAGTCGTGGTATAGCGTTCCGCGCGGTGCTTCTATTGCTCCAATGCCTCTCTTCGCGCGCTTGTCTTCAGCGTCTATGCATACGTCCTCGTATTTTTCCATTTCCATTCCTTCAAGTTCTCCTATTATTGTCCGCGCTTTGTCCATGCAGTGCACTGTTTCCACTGCCTGCGCGAAGTTGTTGTAGAACGGGTTGTAGTTCGGGAATTTGATTTTGCTTTCGCGCACTATTTTTTTCGCGTTCTTGCTCAGGTGCTGCATGTTTACGTTGAAGCGCGCTAGCGAGCCTACCATGAACTCCTTGTTTTCGCGCACTACGTATTTTGCTGTTGATTCCGGGTTCATGCACTCGTCCAAGTAATCCGCGAAGTTTTTCTGCGGGAAGCACTCGTTGCCTTTGCATGTTGCAATCAAGTCGCCTAGATACGAAGAGCCTACTACTGAAACGTATTGAGTTTCGCGCTCGAATTCAGGGTAAGGCAGTTGCGCCATTACTTTCGCTATTGCCATCGCGTCTTCTTTCGCGCCTTCGAGCGCTTCCTTCATTTGCTGTAATTCCTTTCTGCTTGGAAGCTTTGAAAATCCGTTCACGAGCGCGGTCATGGGGTGGACTTCCCTGCCTCCTATCATTTCCACCATGTCGTTGCCTATTTTTTTCACGTGCAACGCTTTTTTAGTTTCTTCCCTGTTTGCTTGCGCCATTTCAATCGCATTTTCAAACCCGAGAAAGTCCGGAAGCGCGAGGAAGCACGTGTGAAGCGTGTGGTCTTGGATAAACTCGCCTGCGTGCATGAGCTCGCGCAAGAGCATCGTAGTGTAATTCATTTTAATGTTGCAGGCGTTTTCTACTGCTTCGAGCGCTGCAATGGTATGCGATACCGAGCACAATCCGCAAATGCGGGAAGTGAGCGACGGGGCTTCGTGAAACTTTCTTCCGCGCAATATTGCTTCAAAAAATCGCGCGCCTTCAACCACTTGCACTTCGCACTCTTCAACTACTCCGTTCTCTACTTTCACCCGCAGTTTGGCGTGGCCTTCTATTTTAGACAAGTGTTCGAGCGTTATTTTTCTTTTTCCAGCCTTCATTTTCACCAACTCTGAGTTCACACGAATTTTATGAGTTTTTTTGACGTTCCCGCGAACGTTGAAAGCATTCTTTTCACGTCCTCGCCTTTCAAGTGTTTTTCAAGCATTTGAACGTAGCTTTCAACATTGCTGTCTTCGAACGGGCCTCTGCATCCCAGGCAAGGCACTCCGTTTGCCGGGCATATCGCATTGCATCCTGCGTACGTGATTGGGCCGAGGCATATTCCTCCTCCTTCTTCGCCTTTCAGAAACTTTACGAGCAGGCACGGCACTTGCCTTTTTTTGCACTCTACGCACACTGCGTAATTCAGTTCGCGCGGTTTTTTTCCTGCAGCGAGGCTTTTCAGCACTTCAAGAAACTCCAGCTTGTTCATCGGGCACCCGCGTATGAAATAATCTACTTTCACATAGTCGCTCAAAGGAGACGCTTTGATGGCTGAAAGCCTCATCGAGTCGTCCGGGTAAACGAGTTTTTCGAATTTCCATCCTTCATGCAGGTTGCGGATTGCCGGAATGCCTCCGTAAGTCGCGCACGTGCCCATTGACACGAGAAAGCCGCATTTCCTCCTGATCTCGCGCACCCGCTCTATTTCCTCTGCTTTCGCGACGCACCCTTCAACGAACGCCACGTCCACTTTCGCTTTCTCGTCGAGTTTTTTCACCATCTCGAAATTCGCGATGTCCACTGCCTTGACTATTTCCGGCAGTTCTTCCTCCAAGTCCATTATCTGCTCTTGGCAGCCGGAACAGGAAGTAAGCGAGTAAATTCCAATCCTCAGTTTTTTCTTTTTCACGGCAACAACCTCAAAACCATTCAAAACAACTGCAAAACCATCGACAACCAGAGTGTTGTCGAGCAGTCAACTGCAGTTGACTCAACTCGAAACCACTGCAAAACCATTCTTATTCTCTCGGCATTTCAGAGTATTTGAACACCGGCCCGTCCGTGCACACGTATTTTCCTCCGAGCATGCACCTGCCGCATTTTCCGAACCCGCACTTCATCACTCTCTCGAGAGAAACGAACACGTTTTCTTCCTTCACTCCTTTTTTCTTCAGCGCGTCTGCAACGAATTTTATCATGATTGGAGGCCCGCAAATAAGAGCTTTTCCATCCAGCCGCCCTGCTTTTTCGATGAGCGCCGTCACAGGCCCCACGCTTCCGTTCCAGCCTGCCCCCTCACTGTCTACAGTCACCTCAACTTTCATTTTTTTGCCCCATTCTTTCAATTCTTTCTTGAAGCACAAGTCTTCAGGAGTGCGCGCGCCGTAATACACGCTTATTTTTCCAGCTCTTCTCACTACTGGCCTGAGCGGGGCGATTCCAATCCCTCCTCCTACCACCAAGTCGTTTTCTTCAACTTCAGGCCACCCGTTTCCGTAAGGCCCGCGCACCCAAACGCTGTCGCCAAGCTTCAGCTCGTGCAGCACGTTCGTAACATCGCCCACTCTCTTTACCGACAATTCAAGCAGTTCGTCTCGCGGGCAAGAGGAAATCGAGATTGGCGCTTCGCCAATTCCGAGAATTGAAAGCTCGACAAACTGGCCTGGCTTGAAGCGCATTTTCTCTTCCATCTCGAGCGAAAACGTTTTTACGTCCGGAGTCTCGACTGCCACTTTCCTTATCACTGCTTT
>JACRGF010000003.1 GCA_016212395.1 Microcaldota archaeon | reverse complement strand
ATCATGGGAACTCTCAGAAACCAGAAAGGAGCAGGAATCTACGAAGTGCTTGCATCAATGGTTGCGACTTGGAACTTGCAGGGAATCAACCCGCAGGTTGCGTTAATTGCTGCAATGCGAGGGAGCAGCTAAACACTTACTATTGCTGTGAAAAGATTTGCGCGTTCGTAGGAAGTATTTTAAACGTGTATATATAAAACTTGTTTTTGTGAGTGAAAAGCTTGACGCGCGCAAGAGGGTTGTTTTTACATCTCATTTTGCGAAGCGTTGGGCGGAAAGGGTTTTAGGCAATCCGAACATTGCTTTGGCTGAAAAAGACGCGCATTTGCCGTTTTTGCTGAAGAAAGTGCTTGATTCAGGAGATTATGCTTTGGCTTATGACGGAGAGGAAAACAAGTGTGTGAAGTACAGGCTGGTGTGTTCTGTGGCTGGAGTTGTTTTGACGTTTGAAGTTCTTGATGCTGACGCGCTTGTGTTTAAGACAGTGTGGAATGCGAAAAGCTGGGAGAAAAAATTGTTAGAGGGTGGTTTGAAATGAAGTGCCCGATTTGCAGTGGAGAGCTTGAAGGGAAAGAGGACGGAGTCCACGTGGGGAAAGAAGAACTGGCGTTTTCGGCGTTTAAATGCAGGAAATGCGGGGAAGAACTCGTTTTTGAAGAAGACTTTGACAGCCTTATGAAGAACGCGTTGGACTTGAAAGCAAAACATCATTACTCTAAGCAAATAAGCTATTCTGGAAATTCTCTCATACTCCGCATTCCACGCGAGCTCGCGAAACTATTTTCTTTGAAGGAAGGCACGAACGCAGATATTTCACTTGGGAAAGAAGGCTTTTTCGTCAAACTTGCAAAACCGCGTGGTTCAGCATGAAAGAAAAAAACAACAACATAGAGTTCCTCGAGCATACTGCGGACATTTTGTTTCGAGCGAAGGGGAAAACGTTTGAGGAAGCGTTGGAGACTGCAGCACTCGCCATGTTTCAGACTATAGCGCGCGGAGTGAAAAAGGAAAAGCAAGTGGAGTTTGAAGAGAAAGCTGAAACTCTCGAGGAACTCGTGTGCTTTGCTCTCTCGCGCGCGTTGACTGAAAGCGAGATTAATGAAATATTTTTTGCTGAAATGAACGTGAAAGAGTTTAGTGAAGAAAAAGGCGAGTTCAGAATAAAAGCAGTGTGCACTGGAGGGGAGGGAAAGCAAAACCTCGTGGTGAAAGCAGTAACGTTTCACCAAATGAAAATCGAGAGGAAAGAAAAAGAAACGACGATTCAAGTTTTGCTTGACGTGTAAAGAATCTTCTTCTTGAACGTTTAAATACTTTAGAGTGCATAATCAATGCACGCGTGGGGGATTGTTGAATGGCTGTTGAACAAGTAGCTGCTGGCAGTGTAAAGCAAGTTTTGCGCCAGGCTGTTGTTAGCAACGCGTGCGTAGTTGAAAGGCACACTCGTGAAATGAGTTTGAATCCAGTGTTGCAGCGTGCTGTTGTTGCTGAAGATATTTTAAGGAGGATAGAGCGAATGCCTGATTTTGAAGCGCGTGATTTTGCAAAGCTTCCATTGACTTCAGAGCCTTCGTTGCAATTGCGCGAAGTCGCTTCTTTGCTGCCTCCGGATTTGCTGTTCTCGTGTTTTGGCGTTGATGCAGTAGTTTGGGCGTATGCTGAAACTCACCCTCGCGCTGCTTGCGACGGCTTGAAAGAGTTTCTGGAATGCAAAGGGTTTGACGGCGTTGCTCTTACTAAAGCGCGTGCTGCTGCGTGGACTCGTTCCGCAACGTCGCATGCTGAACTGTTCACTGCAGGCCGCATAAAAGCAGCTCATGATATTATGGTTCGCCTGCAGGAAGCAGTTTCAGAAATTGGCTTGCCTGCGATTGTTGCAAGAAACTTGTTGAAGCCGAGAGAGGCAACTCGTTACGGCCTTGTTTCAGCTGTAACGCGCATGTATGAAATTGACGGGGAAGACCCTCGCTGGGATCGCAAGCGCCTTGATGATGCGCGCACGTTGAACGTCTATTTGGATACGCCTACTGGAGTAATATTGCTTTACGAGGGTTTGCCTAATGCAGTTGCAACATTTTTCCCGACTGACGCAGGGCAAACGTTGATGATTGAGCAGTTGCAGTTGATTGCTCCAAAGCCTGTTAACGGCAAGACAGTGAGTAGGCGGTTGTTAAGCCCTAAAGGATTGTTTGATTTTGACTGGAAAAACGCGATGGTTGCAGCATGCGTTGAAGTTGCAAGGTTTTTTGGGTTTGAAAAAATCGGGGTTCAGGGCGGAGGTTTAAACAAGTGGGTCGGAGAAGATTTTACTTTTGGGTTAGTCCACCTTGATATAGAAAAAGCGATTGAAATTTACGATGATACTGCCGAGCGCATGGGTTTCGTGAAAGGAGTGGACGGCAACTGGCGCAAGCTCGTAGTTGAATGCGAAAAAATATTCTGAATAGTTGCAACGTTTTTGTTGCGTTCGTGCCGAGTTTTTCAACGTTTTTTTTGTATTCTCGCGTGCTTAGAGTTCTTTCAATGCTTTTTTTATTTTTTCTTTTGTTTGCTTGAATTGTTTTATTTTCTTTCAAGCATTTTCTTTGCTTTTTCTTTTTCTGTTTTGAATTCTTCTTTTTCCAGGTTTTCTATTCTTAAAACGAGCGTGCTTTTTCCTTTCGAGTCGAACAGTTCGATTAGTTCTTTCTGCGTTTCTTTCAAGCCTTCCTTTTCGTAGATTTCTGAATACATTTTTTTCGCTTCGCGTTCCAAGTCAACGATTAGTTCAGTGTATGCTTCGTGAAAATCCTCTACATCTTCTGCTTCAGCTCGGATTTGGTTTTTCAGCTCGTCTATTTTCTTTTTTATTTCTTCGCGTGTTGCCATAGCTACTCACTTGCTTTGCTTGCTTGAGCTTTCTTTAGGCAAAAGAATGAACACTATTGCTGCGATTACGCTTATTATTGAAAGGAGCGGGCATGCTTTTGCTGTTTCTTCAATAGTTTTTTCAGGCACTATTGTGTTGTTTGCCTGTGGTTGTTTCAACGGGACGAATGCTGTTTCGTTCACTATTGTTTCAGGAGGTTTTTCTGCTGGAGCTGTTGTTGCCTGCTGTTCGTTTACGATGATGTCTGCTTGAAGGTTTCCGTAGTTGTTTTGGTAGCAACTTGGCGTGTCGCACTCGGCCATTCCAAGCGATAGTTTTCCTTCTTCCTTGGAGACTATGCTGTAGCTTGATCCGACTGTGAACGGTTTTCCTTCACCGATTTTAGCTTGCAGAGCGCCTTGCCCTCCAGTGTAAATGCCGTCTGCAGTTGTTTCGTACTGCGGGCGCGAGTCGTACCGCCATTTTCCGTACGCTTGAATTATGAGCTCGTCGCCTTTAGCTATCACTACTCCCGTGTCTGTCCACGGCACTTGCGACGCGACGAGGACGGTGGCATTCGCTTTCGGAACGTATTTTGCAATGAAAAAACTCGCGAAAGGTAACGCGAGCAAAAAAATAATGAATGCGATTTTCACGTGTTTCATGCTTCTCCACCTCTTCTTTTTTTTCTTTGCTTTTATGCTTTGCTTAATTCTTCTGCTTTTTTCGCAGCGTTTTCCACTGCTTTTTTGACTGTTTCGCTGAAGCCTTTTTCTTCAAGAGTTTTCAAGCCTTGCTCTGTAGTTCCTCCGGGGCTTTTCACCATTTCAATCAATTCAAGCGGGTTCTTTCCAGTTTCTTTCATCATTTTTGCTGCCCCGAAAACGGTTTGAACTGCAAGTTTTTTTGCAGCATCCCCATTCAAGCCTGCTTTTTCCGCTCCTTCTGCGAGCACGCGCACGAACTCGTAAACATACGCGGGCCCGCTTCCGCTCAAGCCAGTGACTGCGTTCATTTCTTCTTCCTTTACTTTCACGCACAAGCCTATTCTGCTGAATGTTTTTTCGACGAGTTTCGCGTCTTCTTCGCCAGCGTTTTTTCCGAGGCAGTACGCAGTCGCGCCTTCTTCAACGAGCAAAGGCGCGTTCGGCATTACGCGTATGACTCGCGCGCCTTTTAATTCCATTTCTATTGTTTTCAGCTTTACTCCAGCCATTATTGAGACTACGAGTTTTCCGCTTGCTTTTGCTTTCACTTCCTTCAGCACTTCCCGCGCCTTGCTTGGCTTGACGCACAGGAATACTACATCGCTTTGGCGCACTAGTTCCGCGTTGTTTTTCACTATTTTCGCTTGCATTTCAACAGCGCGTTTTATCGCCTTGCCGTCCACGTCGCACGCGATGGCTTCGCTGCCTTCAGCTGTTTTCGCATCGATAATGCTGCTCGCGAGCGCGGAGCCCATGCGCCCGAATCCGATAAAGCCGAACTTCATGAAATCGCCTGTGACTTCAACTCTTGAAAACAAAAAAAGACTGGCATGACAAGTTAATAAACCTGATTTTTGCGTGTTTGCCTTCATTTTTTCGGAAGCGCGCGCATTATTTCCTTGCAGAGCTTGCTTCCAGGCATTTCTTTGCTTATTTTTTCCAATTGTTGAGCGTAAAGCGAAAGTATTTCCTTTCTAATCTCTTCATACTCTTGCTTTGGATAATGTTTTTTAGCGTCGAGTTTTTCTTTTGAAATTCCAGGGATTTTCTTCGGCGCAAGCCACTTGAAATCTTTGTCCTTCTCCCAGCCTATTGTTTCCGCAGTGAGCGCGTCGAGAATTGCTTGCGAGTCTTCAGGAGTTATTTTCACTCCTTCGAATTCTTCTTTTTTTCCAACTCGCCCGGTGTTCATCATTACTAATTCTATTTCGGAGTGGCCGCGCAGGAATTTGAGCAGCTTGTTCGCGTATTCCGCCTTGTCTCCAATGTGGAACGGGTCTGTCCCGTACTCCATTACCGGCTCTCCGCGCGCTTTCGGGTCTGCAGCACTTGTTTTGATGGACGGCCCAATGCAGAAGATTGCAGTGAATTGTTCAGGCGAAAGTTTTACTACTGGAGGAAACACGTCAGTCCTTCGCGTGATTATTCCCATCACGCAGAGTCTTTTCGCGCCAGTGGGGCAATTAGTGTCTGGAACTGCGTTTCTCGGCACTACTGCCCTGCCGTTCTTGCATGCTTGCAAGCCAAGCGCCGGGCAGCTTTTGATTGCATGGTTTTGCGTTTCTATTTCTCCTGTTTTTTCGTCCACTAACACGTTTTCAAGCACTGCACCGCTTGAAGTGAATCCTTTCCACAAGCCGGGGTAGCTTTCTTTCGTCAAGTCTTCTGTTTTCACGTAAAACCCTTTTTCAGGGCCTACTACAGAATAGTTTTTTCCTTTCGGGATTATGAAAATAAAATCATCTTGGTGAATTTGCTTGTTCGCGCCGTTCAAGCTGAGCGTCGTCTTGCCTGTTCCGCTCAAGCCTGCTAATGCTATCGCCTTGCTTTTTCCTCCTGCTCTTCTAGTCTGCAGCCCCATGTGGAATGAGTACCCGCCGTATTCTTCCCTGATCACTTCTGAAATCATTCTTAGGCATCCTTTTTTTATTTCCCCGAAATAATCCGTTCCTAAGAGAAAAGTAGTGTTCGAGTTCGGGTTTACGAGAATTTTTCTTTCAGGAAAATCCGGAAGCATTACTATCGTCATATCCGCTTTTTTGTCTTTGTCCCCGTCAAACAAAAGCGCGTCGAGCATGAGCGCGAAGCGCGCGATTTTTTTCGGGATTACGAGCCTGCACTGGAAGCTCATTCCCTCGCTCGGGTTTCCCATCGCGCGCTGGACTGTGACAACGTCAATTCCTTCAAACGATTTCACTGCCTCGCGCAGTATTCTTTCATGCTCTTCATTCAAGACAGCGTGTCCTTTCACGCACGCTCTTTTCTCGCGCCCGTCTTTCTCGCTCCAAACTATCATCGTTTGCGGAGCGCTTCTCGAAAGCACGCGCGAGAGAAAGCAATAGCTTCCATACTTTGTTTTTACTCTCTTTTGCCCGAACGAACGCGTCGTTTCGTCTTTCTCGCTCCACTCGCGCAATTCTTTCAAGCTCGGCTCTGCCAGCAAGCGTTTTTCTTTCGCAGCGTTATGAAGAATTAGTTCAACAGTTTGCTGGAAAACGTTTTCGTTAGATTCGAGCGCTGCTCGAATGCTAAAAAAGCCCTGCGAAACTTTTTTATCCATACAAACTTTTTTGCGCGAGGGCTTTAAAACGTTTGGCAAGCGCGACAGGAGTGTTTTTATTCTTGTTTTCTAAAAAAACGTTTAGCGTGGGTTTTTCATGTGCAGTGTCAAGAGTGAGTGGGCGCGTTTTCGCAACGGGCGTTTAAGCGAGCGTTCCAGTCCTCGAGATGTTTTCGAGAGAGCGCGAAAGAGAGGGGAAATCGAGTTAGGCGAGCCTTCGCGCCTTGTCCCGGGCTATAACGGTTCTCGGCTTACTTGCTTTTACTCGTGCGGAGTGGTTGGAAAAAACTTGTTTTGGAACAGTTGCGAGAGCAACGGGCGGCGTGGCTTGAGACTGGCTTTAGAGTTAGCCAAGCGGGACGCGCCAGTCCCGTTTTTCGGGTGGCGGTTTGTGTTTCCTTCTCCTCTGCTGTTCGGGGATTTTGTTGTTGAACTGCTCTCGAAAGAAGTGGATGGCGCGAGTTGTGCTGTTCCGGCTTTTTCTCCTCAACAAAACGCAGAGCGTTTCAGGCAAGTGGGTTTTCTCGATGGTTGTTTTCACAGGAAGGGCGTGCACGTTGGCTATGGTGAGAGTGAAGACAAGCTTGCAAATTACTTCGTAAGCAGGGAAGGCGTTCCGTGGTACGTTGACATCGAGCCGTTGGGCGACGCGACGATAATAGCGCGTGCGTTATTCAAGCCGTTCCCGCTCGCGCGAAGAATACAGTTGCTGTCCGACGCTATCCAATCAATCGGCCACTTGATGCGTGAACGCGAATTGCGCGCTTACTGCGAAGGCTACGCTGAAGGCTATTCGAACGGCTTGAAAGCGCTATCGCACAGCAGAATGGCTGAAAAGCTTTACGGAGTACTGAAGCGCGAGAAGGAAAAGTTTGAAGGTAAATTTTACTTGTAACTCTCGAGTTATAGCAAACAAAGAATATAACTCTACACGTCAAACCCGTTCGCTTGAACGCCGAAACTCTTTTCATGCGACGTTGGCGGCTCGAGCCGCCCGCGAGTTTTGTTCGTTGGTTTCGTCGAATTACTTTTCGGGTTTGCTAT
>JACRGF010000015.1 GCA_016212395.1 Microcaldota archaeon | reverse complement strand
TAGCAAACAAAGAATATAACTCTACACGTCAAACCCGTTCGCTTGAACGCCGAAACTCTTTTCATGCGACGTTGGCGGCTCGAGCCGCCCGCGAGTTTTGTTCGTTGGTTTCGTCGAATTACTTTTCGGGTTTGCTATAATATGGATATACAACCAGAACGGAACAGTAAACAGAGCCTCAATCTTTAAGCAAGGAGAACAAACACTGTACAACAGGCTGTTCGAACAATATATTTTGTGGTACCCGAAGGAGTGGATTGACGGAAGCAACGCGCTCGAAGACGCTAAAAGCAAGTATTACAACTCAGTGTTTTACAAGGGATTTTTTTTAGGAGAAATCGAAGGATTTGAACAAGTTTATCCTGAATACAACGTGCAAGGACCGAACGTATACATTAGGATATTCAAGTTGAAAGATGAGACGGACGCAGATAGATGATTAACTCTTCAACTCTGAAAGACGCTTGACCATGACGCGATTACCACGCGTCGTCTTCGTTATTATTCCATAATTCACTCATTTGCATTTTTGAATTACTTGTAGAAACACGGCATCCGAGACTTGCACATCATTATCAAATTCGTTCGAAGAGCGTCCTCTGCTTCGACTGCAGTCGAAGTCTGTCGCAAACTTCGTGGGTTTGCTCCATCGCTTCGCTCGGAACCTCCACGCAAGCATGGAGGTTTGCCGCTCCAACTCGTTCGACCAACAAAAGCGTATCGACGCTTTTGTGGTCCATTAAATCGGTTCGCCGATTTAATTGGACGAACCGAACGAGTGGACCACAAGTTTGATGCGTCGAACTTGTCGGTCATTCGAACGAATACTTGAGCGACAAAACCGCTCCGACGGTTTTGTGCTCCACAAGAGCGATGCGTCGCTCTTGTCGGACAAGTCGGCTCGTCGGCAATTCATCCGTCCACTTCGAACGGCGAACCGTTCGAAGGGATCCCTTCAAACCGTGCAAGGTTTGAAGTGGACGCGCCAAGGCGCACGGTAGTCTTGCCGACTTGTCAAAACAACAAAATGCAGGCTGGCAGTATACGATTGCAAAACGATTAGAATTGAATGCGCGGGATATACTTGTTTTGTATCTTTTTTGTAATCTACGCTTAAGAAGAATGCATGAGAGTCTTTTTCATGGCTTCTTTGCGAGTTTTTGGCATTGACAAGACTATTGCACTGGAAATTGCTCAGGAAACCTCGAGGTGCATGCTCGACTTCAAAAGTGACTTTATGGATAAATACGGCGTCAATTTAAGCAACAAGCTTATATCTGAACTCGTCGGAAAAATCTTTGAGGTCCAATGCGAGCAGATTTTAACCAAGAAACTTGGTTATGAGGTAAGGAAAGAAAAGAGCGATAAGGAACCCGACTTGTTTTTCACAAAGATAAAAAGGCCATTGGAAGTAAAACTCACGTCCACTGCAAATGCTTGGACTGGCGGTGAATTTAGCAAGCGCCCTTTTGATTATTTGCTTGTTTCCTGGGGAGGAAATTTCGGCGAATTTTTTATGGCATTAGTGCATCTTGAGAAGAAGGACTGGAAGTCTAATTTCAAAAGTAATTTTTACGGGCCGTCGTATTCAGCAAAAAAATTGCATGAACGGCAGGATAAAATCGTGCTTCTGGGGAGTTTAGAAGAAACCCCTCGCGGTGCAATTAAGATAATACGGAAAAAAATCGTTTAATCGAAAGTTGAAAGAGCAGGAATAGCTTCGGCAATCCTCTTTTTTATTATGTCGCAATATTTTTTGCTTATTTCACACCCTAAATAATTCCGGCCATTTCTCTTAGCAGCAACGGCTGCAGTGCCAGAACCCATGAATGGATCAAACACTAATTGCCCGGGTTTGCTACTGGCTTTTATAAACAGCTCTACCAGCCCCAATGGCAGTTGCGCCACGTGTTCAGTTTTTTCTTTGCTCACGTTTTTAACGATGTTAAAAATGAAAACGTCATACGGGCCAGTGCCATTTTTTCCCTGTGCAATGAGTTTCTGTATTCGCTTATCCGTTGGATTCTTGTATGGCTGGGCTACATCATCTTTATTGAACGTATATGCATCACTCTTCGTATAAAATAGGATTGAGTGCTGAGTTCTAGTATAATTTCTTTTTGAATGGCCTGTGTTGGTGTGATAATGCCAAGTTAGCCATCTGCGAAAACGCATTTTCTTATCCAGATACACTTTGAGGTATGCGTTGTTTTCTGGGTAATTAAACAGATACAAACTTCCATTAGGGTTAAGTATGCGCATGCATTCATCAAGCCATGCATAACACCAGGATAAGTAGTCGTCTTGTTTTAGGTTATCTGCATAAGAGTCGTATCGTTTACCGATGTTGAAGGGTGGATCGGTTATTATTAAGTCTATACACGCGTCAGGCAGAGTGCGCATGTACTCTAAACAATCTCCATTATGGACACTGTTATTTTGAACTTCTTTTTTCATGCGAAACAACCTGTTTACCTAATTCCGTTAGCTCGTATAATCTGCCACGCTTGTTTTCCTCATTTAAACAAAGAGCTAATCCATTATTCTTTAAATTAAGTAATACCATGCTAACGTGGTTTAACCGAATTCCTATCGATCGAGCTATTTCAGAGGTAGTCATTGGGCCATCCTCCAAGCAAGATAGGACTCTCTGCCGGTATTTTGAAGAACGAAAAAGGGACACGCCTTTAACCAACCGTTTTTCCATGCTCCCATATCGCTACACCAGTATAATAATTTAGATACATGATAAGTATATGAACGATACATTTTAATAAGAATTCGCATTCTCGTGCAAGGTGTGCACTTAGGCGGGGGTAAAGTGCAGGGGACGAGATTTTCAAGTCTTCCGGTTTCAAAAGTTTTTTTTCTTTTGGAAGATCATAAGAGACTTTTCTTTTTGGAAAAAAGAAAAGGATCTTATTTTGAACTCGCGCAGCCACTAAAGGCACAGGGTCCTAAGCCCTGCTCATTTGACCAGGCTCTGACACCCCTGCAGTAATAATTTTGTTTTTTCTAGTTTAAAACGCTGTTCATCGTCCTCCCACGAGCACGTTTTTTATTTTCAAGTGAGGCCCTCCGTCGCTTACTGGAACTCCTTGGCCTTGCTTTCCGCACGTGCCCGGCGAAGTTTCAAAATCTTTCCCTACTGCCTCGACGTTTTTCAGCGTTTCGAGAATTTCCCCGCTCAGCATGACGTCGCGCAACCGAGTTTTCTTTTCTCCGTTTTCTATTTCCCAAGCTTCCTCTGCAGTGAACACGTAAGTGCCGTTCTTCGTCTGCACGCACCCGCCCTTCATTCCCTTCAAGTAAACGCCTTTCCTCAAGTCAAACAAGTCATCTTCACTGCAATCGCCTTTCTCGAAGAAAGTGTTGCTCATGCGCACTATGGGAGCATTAGAGTAACCCATTGCCCTGCAACTGCCAGTAGAAGAAACTCCAAACTTAGCAGCTGTTTCGCGCGAGTGAAGAAAGCCGGCAAGCACTCCGTTCTTCACTAAAAATTTCTTCTTGCCTTCAACGCCCTCGTCGTCGAAGAAAAAGCTTCCGTTCGCACCGCCAATCGAAGCATCGTCGAAAATGGAAACGGATTCAGCTGCAACCTGCGCGCCTATTTTGCCTTCAAGAATGCTGTCGCCTGCAAGCACAGCGTCAGCCTCGCACGCGTGCCCAACTGCCTCGTGCGCGAGAACACCGCTCATCTCGCCGTCAATAATTATAGTGTAACTCCCGCTTTTCGCAGGCTTTGCGTTCAATAAATCAATGGCCTTTTTCCTCGCCTTTTCAGCTTTCTCTTCAGCGCCCTTCAACAATTCCAAACCGCCAACTCCGGCTATTCGCTCGAAGCCAGTGGAAGTGTTCCCGTTTTCTTTTGCAACAGCACTCGAGTAGCAGGAAACTCGCGAAATGCTTTGCGAAACTCGAGCGCCCTGGGAGTTGAGGAAAACTTTTTCACTGGAAGAATCAGCATAGCGGACAGACTGGTCGATTATTTTCTCGCCTTTCAGCAACTCGCGCAAATCAAGCGCGCGCTTCACCTTCAAATCCAAACTCTCGCTCTCAAGAGCAATTTTCACTGGAGTGTGCGTAGTGGCTTTAACTGCATTTTCTTCACTCAACTTTGCATTTCCGCGGGAAAGAGAAGCGAGCTTCAACGCTGTTTGAACTGTTTTTCGAATGCTTTGCTTGGCTTCTGAGTTAGTGCTTGCAAACCCCCAGCTTCCATTCTTCAACACGCGCACGCCCAAGCCGAAAGAAACGTTTTCCTCTACTTCAACGTCGAACTTTTTTACTGAAACTGAAACGAACGGAACGCGAATCAAGCGAGCGTCAGCGTAAGAAGCAGGAATGCTTTCAAGCTCGAGCTCGACAAAATCAGCGAGGGAATAAATTGATTGGGGGTTGTTGCTTGAATTTTTTTGTGCTTGAGGCATGGAAAGTTGTTTGCCTGTAAATGTTTTAATGCTTGAGTGTGCAAAGGAGTGTGTATGAGCATTCGAGTAGTGTTTTTGGGCACGAGCGCCGCGGTTCCTTCGCCTAAGCGAAACTCGTTCGGGATAGCGCTGCGCTTCGACGGCGACGTGTTCTTGTTCGACTGTGGGGAAGGCTCGCAAAGGCAGTTGATGAAGTACAAGATGAGTTATTCGAAGACGAAAGCAGTGTTCGTGTCGCACTTGCACCCTGACCACTTGATGGGCATTCCGGGGTTGGTGTTCACGCTTGATTTGAACGGGAGGAAAGAGCCGTTGCACGTGTTCGGGCCTAAAGGCATTAGCAGGAGAATGGAGGAACTGCTCGGCGGGTGGGGGAGAGAATTTGTGAAAGTAGAGGATATTGACGAAAACTTTTCATACAAAAGCGAAAAATTCACTGTCAACGCGTTTCCAGTAAGGCACTGCAAAAACTCGCTCGGGTTCGTGTTCGAGGAAAACGAAAAAAGGAATTTCGACAAGAAAAAATGCGACGAGCTTGGAATAAAAGGGAGAATGTTCAAGGAATTGGAAGAAAAGAGGGAAGTGAAAGTGGGCAGGAAGACGGTAAGAATAGAGGAAGTGACTACTGTAAAGAGAGGAAGAAAAATAGTGTTTACTGGGGACACGATGGCGTGCGAAGAAGTAGCGAGAGCAGCGAAAGACGCTGACTTGCTCGTGCACGACTCGACTTTTTCTTTTGAAATGAAGAAGGAAGCAGACGAGAAACAGCACGCGACTGCGCTCGAAGCAGCGCAAACTGCAAAGAAAGCGAACGTGAAGAAACTAGTGCTCACGCACATCAGCAACAGGTATGACGACGCGAGCGTGCTTGAAAAAGAAGCGAAAAAAGAATTCGAAAACACTATAGTTGCAGACGACGGGACTGAAGCAATCGTCTAACTCGCGCCTTTTCCTCCGCCTTTCGCGATTTGCATGTTAAATAGCTATCCCGTGTTTTAACGCGTGGGAAGCTATCCCTATTTTCTTAATTGACTCCTTGAATTCTTCAGGAGTATAGCACAGAAAATCGACTGGGCGGTCCAGCTTCCACTGCGCGTATAATTCCCGTCCTCTATCTAGAGGTCGTTTGCCGTTGAAACTCTTTGAAACTACTATCAAGTCAGTGTCGCTCCATTTTCCAGCTTTCCCGCTCGCCATGCTTCCGAAAAACAGCATTTTTTCTATTGGTAGATTTGAAGAAACAGAATTTTTGAATACTTTAAGCACTTCGATTAAAGTGATTCTTTTGCCCATTCGTTCAGCTCGCGCCTTTTCCTCCGCCTTTCGCGATTTCTATTTTCGGCGGAATCATCGGAGGCGACAGGTTTATCGGGCGGACTACGAGAGTTCCGTTCGTTCCGCACGTGAAGTTTATAGTGTTCAAAACTATTTCAGCAAAATCGTTCGGGAGCCTGCGCGAGTCCTTCCAGCTCTTTGAAATCTCAGCTGCTTTCTTGGTTGTTTCCTTTGCGTAGAGGACGCCAGTTATTTTCAGCGTGCCAACAGCCTGCGCGTAAGAGACAGTGTAAGTGTAAGAGATTTCAACGTCTTCACCATTTACTTTCAAGTCGTCCAAGCCAATGTTAATGCTCAAGCCAGTGATAGGGTCGTCTTTATCCCGTTTTGCTTCGACTGAAGTTATTTTTCCGCCTGTAATCATTCAAATACACCTCTTGCTTAAACAAGTTGTTTCAACTATGTTTTAAATATTTATTCGTTGCCCTGGCTTCAGGATAACCGGCTTTGCTTTCACTTCGCGCGACCAGTCAGTCAAGTCCTGCTTGATGCGGTCGAACGTGTTGTAATGCATGGGAATAACGTACTTTGGCTTTATCTCCCAAACAGCCTTTAAAACACTTATTGGGTCCATAGTGTAACTGCCGCCAATAGGCAGGAAAGCAATGTCGCACTTTAAGTTCACCATGTCAGCAAACTCGTAAGTGTCGCCCGCGAAGTAAAGCCGCTTGTTGTCCTTCTCGATAATATAGCCCACAGGGTAAGTGGACTGGGGGTAAAGCGCTTTCACGACTTTAATGTTCAACTGCTTCAACTCGAACTCGTCGCCAGTCCTGACATCCACTTTGTTCCGCTCTGGAATGGACAGTTTCGCGAGCGCAGGACGCGGAGCTACTACAGTCGCGCCAGTCCTCTCGACGATTTCCTTAATGCCGTCCTTGTCGCAGTGGTCATCATGCTCGTTCGAAACGAAAATCAAGTCCATGCTCCTGACGTCCGCAGCAGTCAAGCTGGGGGGAAAAAGCCGCTTTTTTCCATTAGCTTCAGAAGCAAAAAACGGGTCAGTCAGCAAAACCATGTTGCCAAACTCAATTCTGAAACAAGAATGGCCCACGAACTCGATAAAACCCATGCGAAAATATGCGTTATTTGTTTTTAAAT